>JAIPJL010000029.1 GCA_021734165.1 bacterium
CCTTGCGGACTTAGCAAATGGATGCAAGTTAGACGACGTAAGAATCGGACTCAGATATACCGGAGTAAAACTGGACAATGGTTCAATCGGAGTGTCCTATAATTATCCCGGAAACAGAGGATGTGATGACATCTCATTTCCTGGGCGATCCGACTTGAAAGGGGGAGAAGCCGTAGAGGTTTTAAGTTGGTTATTGTCGGACAATCAAATCCAGCGGTCGCTGGCATTAGCTGTGGCTAATGGATTGGCAGCCTATAGAAAAACAGAATCCATTAATGGTGATATTCGTTCAATTGCCCAAATTAAATCGGGTGATCACGTAACGATGGTTGGATACTTTAAATCAATCGCAGATGAACTTAATGATTATTGTGATCTCAGAATTTATGAAAAGAGATCAAAACCGGGAATGAGCAAAGAGAATTTACGACCGGCAGAAGAAGGTTTATGTGATTGTGATGTGGCTTTGATAACAGCAACAGCAATCCTTAACGGGACAATCGACAGTCTTCTCGAAGCAGCCAAAGACTGCCGGGAAGTTGCGATTTTGGGGCCAACTACACCACTCATTCCTGAAGCTTTTATCGAGACGCCGGTGACAATATTGTCAGGAGTATATACAAAGAACGAAGAAGTTCTTAGAGTTATTAGCGAGGGAGGTGGTATGAAGCAGTTTCAACCTTATGTTCAAAAAGCCAATTTCAGATTGAAGTGATGGATCTTCAATTTCATTATACAAGTAAAAAGTAACAATTTTAACAAGGAGAAGATCATGCCTTACGGAGATAGAACTGGACCTATGGGAGATGGTCCTTTAACAGGTCGCGGAGCCGGTTTTTGCGCCGGTTTCGATAGACCCGGCAGTATGAATCCAAACAGAGGAATCGGGTTCAGAATGGGTGGCGGCGGTGGATTCGGTGGTCGTGGTTTTGGTCATCGCAACCAATTTTATGCAACCGGACTTCCCGGCTGGGCAAGAGGTGGTCGCTATTTTAGACCGGATTTCGATCCAGAGCCAATAGAGATGGAATACTCAAAAGAAGAAGAAATGAAAGTTCTGAAGTCTCAGTCAAAAGCGCTTGAAAGAAGCTTAAAAGCATTGAATAAACGCATTGCAGAACTTGAGAGTTCTTCCAGTGAGTGATAACAACCTTCCTGTACTTCAAGCGAATCAACAGGTTGTTCGCAAGGAAGAGAATGAAGAGGAGATCATAGAGGTTGAGGGAAGAGAAATCCCTCAACCTCCTGCACCTTCCATAGCAGGTCAGATTGTCAAAGCGGTAGTTCACTCTGCCTTGGATTGGTTGGATAAACGTCTGACTACAGGACAAGTTCCCGTTAATCGAACAACTGGAGATTTTTCTTCGCAGCGTTCTGGAATAAGACGACAATCACCTATGGGAATGGGTGGAAAGAGACGAAGACGACAAAGTACAATAAATGTTGGAATTGGTTTTAGATCAGGAAATCAAAGGATGCGCGGAAGGAAAAAGAGGTTTTAACTAAATTTAAAAGAAACCTTTGGAATATGTGTTAGGGTGTCATTCCGGCGAAACAGACGAATTTACCTTTATCGGACAGACACCTTAGTGGGAATGTGCGCTTGATTTTGGTATCAAACCTTAGCGCAAAGGGAGCATTCCTGTACGTCAAAACTCTCCTCATTTACGTATTTTAAATCTATATTATCGCCTTTAATTGATCGGACAAGGAACTCAAGCCTGTTTTGTAAGTTCACCTCGCTGCTGCCCGAATCCATATCAAGCAGTAGCATATTCAGATTAGAATACACATCTTTCAATCTCTTTGATAGTCCCTTAGCGACAACGTGATTAGCAATACAGGCAAATGGCTGTAAACATATCACATTGTTAATCCCTGCTTTAACCATAGCTGCGACTTCAGCAGGCAACAGCCAGCCCTCACCATATTGGTTAACAAGATGAAGCAGAGGTTCAGCAAGTTTCGCCAGATCACGAATATTATGCACCGGTAATATTTTATGCTTGAACTCGCTCATTATATTATTTGATGTTTCAATTTGACCATCGATGTACTTCTCAAATAAATTTAGTACCGACCTATTTAAAAAAGTCATTTCCCTTACATTGTCCCTGTGATTAACATCCGCATCAACAAGTGATTCGAGAAAGAATGGTAGCAATGGAGGCAAATATACTTCAATATCGTGCTTCATCAACCAGTTCACTACATCATTATTTGCGAAGGGATTATATTTAACGAATATCTCACCTACAATACCAACGCGCTGGAATTCATCCTCTCTGGTCTCAATTCGGTTAAATTCTTTGACTGCTTGTTTCAACATCTGCTCAGCGTCTTTGACGCTGTAGCCTTTAATCGCTTTCTCAGCTTTGATTAAATACTTATCTACAAGTTTCTGAGCTGATCCTCTTTTAATTTCACGAACAGCTACAGCTTGATATAACTTGACAATCTGGTCGATAAAAAGGATAATCGATAATCCAATCATCAACTGTTTCTTGTGATCGATTTTAAAGCCCGGCTGGGGATTCATGGCTTTCTTGCGGGTTGTGACAGTAATTACAGGTACGTTATCAAATCCTGCATTGATTAATGCTTTCTTGAGCAAAGAAACATAATTAGAAGCACGGCACTGCCCGCCGGTTTCAGAGATTCCTGCGACAACTTCGCCTGGATCATATTTTCCGGACTTCAAGGCTTTTATAATATCACCGATGCAAATAATAGCCGGATAACAGATATCATTGTTTGTATATTTCAAACCAATTTCAACCGACTCACGATCCGAGGGCGGCAAGACCTCGAAGCTGTACCCTAACGGCTCGTATAGAGCTTTGAAAAACAATGAATAAAATGGCGAGAAATTGGGCGCTAATATAGGCTTGCGTCGATCTGACGCCTGATAAAGTGGTGTGGTTTTTCGCTTGTGCTTATTTATACCGGTTTTTTGACCGGAATTAGTGTTTGAATCCATTCTCAGTGATTCTATCATAGAGCGGATTCTGAGCTTTACCGAGCCGGTGCTTGTAATATCATCAATCCTAAGTAACGTGTGAGATTTGTCAAACTGTTTCAGAATATCCCTGACTTCATCAACAGTAAGCGCATCAGGACCACAGCCGAAGGAGTTCAACTGTACCATCTGAACATCCGGCTGTCTGCCTACCCAATTTGCTGCATTGTAAAGACGATTGGAATATTCCCATTGAGATAAAACCTGCAACTCTTTCATATCTTCCTGCATGGCAGGAACAGCGTCATCAGTTATAACATCGACGCCAAAACTGGCAATGGTATCAGGGATTTTATGGTTTATCAGAGGATCCAGATGATAAGGTCGTCCGGCAAGAAGGATTACAAGTCTATTATTCTGCCTGGCTTCAGCAAGAATCTCAGTGGCTCTTGACTTTAAATTGTTTTTAAATTCCAATTGTGCCGTAAGAGCTAATTTAAAAGCCCTTTCAAACACCTTACCTGAAATATCAAGCTTACTAAAATATTCTAAACATGATCTGCGTAGTAGCTTATCTTTACTGAAAACTACAACAGGAGTATCAAGCGGTATATCTCGTTTGTCAAAATTAAAAGCGCTTCTGATAACATCTGGATAACCCGTTACAATTGGACAGTTATAAGTGTTTACAGCAGCCTCAAAATCACCTTTTTCCAATACTACAAGCGGATAGAAAATCCTGTCAACACCGCTTTCAATAAGTGATTTTATATGACCGTGTACCAATCTTGCAGGAAAACAGATATTCTCCGACATTACCGTACCGGATCCCTTTTCGTCAAGTTCCGTGGTTGATATGGGTGACAGTTTTACCTGAAAACCACATTCAACAAAGAGTGTATTCCAGAACGGAAAATTCTCATACATATTCAAAGCACGTGGAATGCCTATCACTGCAATCGGAGAATCCGTTTTAGCAATGGGACGATTGAATAGAAGATCATTCTTTTCTGTAAAAAGATTGTGTCCTTTTTCTCCGATTTCTCTCCCGTTTACATAAACGTCTTCGCAACGATTACCCGTATAAAAACGCTTGCCGGTATCAAACAACATTCTTGTCACGCTGCATTGATTTTCACAGCCTTTACAGCGTATTTCACGCTTTTCGCATTTTTCAACCCGTTCGGTATCTTCCAGACCAATAAAAGTACTGTTGCGATCAGTCTGGGTATAGTATCTATCTCTCGCTGTTAGCGCTGTTCCATAAGCTCCCATCTGCTCACAGATGTCAGGTCTTATTATCTTCCTGTCAAGTAAAATTTCCATTGCACGTAGAACAGCCTGATTTCGGAATGTACCTCCTTGTGCTATGATATAATCACCCCAAACATCCTGATCATGTATTTTCAGAACTTTATTGAAGCAGTTTTTGATAACAGAATATGCTAATCCGGCTGATATATCCGCCAATGGAGCGCCTTCACGCAAGGACTGTTTAACCTTTGAGTTCATAAATACGGTACAGCGTGTGCCGAGATCTGCCGGATGCTCCGATTTGCATGCAATCCGCGCAAATTCGGAGACTTCATACCCTAATGTGCTCGCAAATGTCTCTATGAATGAACCGCAACCGGATGAACAGGCTTCGTTGATTTCAATTCTGTTTATAACGCCATTTCTGATAAAAATAGCCTTCATATCCTGTCCGCCAATATCGAGTATGAAGGAGACATCCTTATTAAATGAGCAGGCGCCGCGATAATGTGCCAGAGTTTCAACAATACCCTCATCGATTCCGAATGCTGCGTGAATTAAGTCTTCTCCATAACCTGTAACACCTGTCCAGCGGATATTCACATTGGTTTTTGCTGATTTAAGTTCTTTTTTTAGCTGTTTCAATCCTTTCTGTACAGCAGCTATCGGATTTCCATGATTAGAATTGTAATATTGAAAGGCGACATTTCCGTCATCATCAATCAGGACAATTTTTGTCGTTGTAGAGCCGGAATCCATACCGAGAAAGACATCCCTGCCGTCAAGATTTTGTAGTTGTATCTTATTAACATGGAAGGAGGACTTTGCTTTCTCCCATTCAGTAAAATGCTGATCATCCTTGAAGAGAGGGCGCAGATCGCTACGAATGTTCACAACGCTGTTGTGATTATTGTTTCGTTGTTCTACTATTTTAATTAGATCGGGAATTGATATTTGCAGGCGCTTCATATCATTGGAAATAGCGGCGCCAATTGCAGGTACAAGCTGCGGATTATCAGGGAGAACGGAATCTTCTTTGTTCATTCCTGATACTTTTAAAATAGACTTTCTTAAACATTTGAAATAACAAAGCGGTCCACCCGCAAAGAGCATTTTTGGTGTAATTTCCTGCCCGCGCGATAATGTGCTAAGAGTCTGAATAGCCACGGCATGATATATTGAAGAGGCGATAACAGACTTTGGCACGTGCTTACTAAGCAGATTCTGAACATCGGTTTTGGCAAATACACCGCATCTGGAGGCAATTGGCAGTACACTATTACTGCTTTCAGCCAGTTCTTCAAGTTCCTCAAGCGAAATATCCATCAAAGCTGCCATCTGATCGATAAAAGCGCCTGTACCGCCGGCACAGTTGCCATTCATGCGAATATCGGGTCGCAAGCGGTCGCTCAGAAAAACCATCTTGCTATCTTCACCACCGATATCAAGCAGAGTTGTAGTGTCCGGATAGAATTCTTCAACAGCATTGACCAAAGCAACGGCTTCCTGAATAAATGGTAGATTTGTACTTTCAGATACACCCATTCCAGCCGAACCGGTTACAGCAGCGCTTAACGGCGCATTGCCCAATTTGCCGTAAGCTTCATTCAGAATATTAATCAAGGTTTCATCAACGGACGCATTATGCCGTTTATATTGGGAAAACAGCGTTTTGTGCTGATTATCCAATATGACAATCTTCGCCGTAGTGGAACCTATGTCAATACCTATTGGCAGCGATGACCTTGAAACCGGATTTAAGATAGATGTATTTACAGCTTTACCCATTATTACTATGTTACTATGGTCAAAAAGAGATTAAAACTCAACCGTTACCTCTCTAAAAATAAAATAGAAATCAACCGGTTGAATG
This sequence comes from bacterium, assembly GCA_021734165.1. GTDB lineage: Bacteria > Electryoneota > AABM5-125-24 > Hatepunaeales > Hatepunaeaceae > JAIPJL01. The sequence continues at coordinate 6,087 of JAIPJL010000029.1, forward strand.
TCAATACTTAGCGAAGTTAAATCTGTTTTGTAAATATATGTTACTTACCAATGATCTTCATTAAATACGCTTCGATGAACTGATCCAGATCACCGTCAAGTACAGCGGTTGTATTTGACGTTTCGGCGTCTGTGCGATGGTCTTTAACCATGTTGTAAGGATGAAGAACATAACTGCGAATCTGCGAGCCCCAGGCAATTTCATCTTTCTTAGATTCGAGATCATCTCGTTTTTTGTCCTCTTCCTCACGTTGCTGCTTTAAGAGCTTAGCTTTTAGAAATTTTAATGCTGAATCACGGTTGCGGTGCTGTGAACGTTCAGATTGACAGGTAGCTACTATTCCGGTCGGGATATGTGTCATTCTGACCGCGGAATCTGTTTTGTTGACATGCTGCCCACCAGCGCCTGACGCGCGATACGTGTCTATTCTCAGATCATTCGGATCAATTACGATCTCACCCAATTCTTCACTTTCGGGATAAACAAATACAGAGCAGAAACTGGTATGGCGTCTTGAGGCTGCATCAAAGGGTGAAATTCTTACGAGTCTGTGTACGCCGGATTCAGACTTTAACCGTCCGAATGCGAACTCACCCTCTACTTCGATAGAAGCGCTTTTAATTCCAGCTTGCTCACTTGGTTGAAGGTCTATTACTTCTGTTTTGAAGTTTTTTCTTTCCGCATATCTTAAGTACATACGCAATACCATACCAGCCCAGTCCGCCGATTCAGTACCTCCGGCGCCAGGATGAATTGTTAGAATGCAGGCGCTATTATCATCTCTACCGCCCAACATACAGAGAAACTCCCATTCAGAAATTTGAGCTTCCATTTTCTCAAGCTCTACAACAAGGTCTTGATAGTCCTGTCCTGATTGATGCTCTAAAAGGTCATATAATTCAGATATGTCATCAAGATCAGCGGAGAGCTTGTTCCATTTTTCGATGGGTTCTGATAAATGGGAAATTCTTTTAGTAAGAATTCGGGCGTGGTCGGGATCGCTCCAGAGGTCTTCAGCGGAGGCTTCTTTATTCAGTTTTTCGAGTTCAGCTTCTTTCTTGACGAGGTCAAAGAGACCCCCGGATCGTATTGAGCCTTTCTTTTAAGTCCTGAATATCCAATTACTCATCTCCGGACTGAAATCCGAAGTTCTTACCTTCCGGCTTATCAGTAGCGGTTTTAATTTCACCAAAGCGATCTTCGAACTTTTTAATATTATCCTCTAAAGCCTTCAACAATCCTTTGGCATGTTGCGGAGTCAGGATTATACGTGCCTGCACAATAGCTTTCGGCATACCGGGCAGCATACGCGTGAAATCAATTACTATTTCAGCACCCGAATGAGATATCAGAGCGAGATTGGCATAAATACCTTGTCCGGTTTTTTCATCAAGCGTTACCTGAATCTGTTTTGATTGTCCCTGAATCTGATTCATGGTCACTACCTTATTGTTATAATTAAAGATAAACAGGGCAGACCAATAATCAAAGTACTGCCCTGTCTCGTAGCGGAGGAGGGACTCGAACCCCCGACACGTGGATTATGATTCCACTGCTCTAACCAACTGAGCTACTCCGCCATTGCGACTTAGAAATATAACAAAATCATGTACAGACTGTCAACACTTATACCCCAACAAAATCACCTGTTGACATACAGGTTCATATTTCTTAAATTAAAAGTCTGTTTAATTATCGAAAATCTTCTCTTCAAAGAGGTTTAAATGCGTCATTTAACCATTTTCAGTACTATAGTAGTACTGATTGTATTATCGCTTGTAATTTCAAGCGCAGCATTTAGTAGTAGTTTTGACGACCGAAGTTGGGCTGTGCCAGGCAAAACTGTCATGAAAAACGAAATTTGCATAAAGATCACAAGTGATATATATCCACTTGAGGTAACCGATTTCGACGGTATTTCAAACACAGGCGTTCCTTCGCTGGATGCGGTTGCAGACGCCTTCGGTGTTTATAATATAAGAAAGTACTTCCGCGGACAGGAACCGCCAAAGGATCCTTCACGGACAGATCTCTCATGCTTTTACCTTGTAAATTTTCCAGAAGAATTCGATCCATATACTTTGATCGATGCTTATGAAGCCTGTGATGAAATTGAATATTCTGAACCGATGAAAATCCATCAGAAATATTACGAACCGAATGATACCCGCTTCAGAAATCAATGGCATCTGGATCATTGCGGGCTTTCTGGCGCCTGGGATGTGTCACATGGCTCAGAAGATATTGTTATAGGTATTATTGACAGTGGACTTGATATGAATATTGATGGCTTTTTCGGAATTCATGAAGATTTTATAGATAATATATGGCATAATACCGGTGAGGATCTTAATGATGATGGAAAATGTAATTGGGAAGATGACTTCGATGATGAGGATAATGATGATAATGGTTATGCAGACGATTACCACGGCTGGGATTTCTCAGGTAACGATAATTGGCCCGATGATGAATGGGGTGATGAGGGCGACGGACACGGAACTCACGTTGCGGGCTGTGCTTCACCTGCTACTGATAATGAAACGGGAGTTGCCGGACCCGGTTTTAACTGCAAGATCATGGTAACGGCGCATTATGATCCTGAGGATCCGCATGGTGGAATATTACGTGGTTATCAGGGTATCCAGTATTGCGTTGCAAACGGCGCTGATGTGATTAATCTATCCTGGGGATCTCATTCTCCATCCTTCCAGTCTGAGCAGACAGTAATCGACTGGGCGCTTGAGCAGGGAACCATCATCTTTGCAGGTTGTGGAAATGATGATACAAACGATAGGAGACAGGATGACAGACATTTCTTTCCATGTGCTTATGATGGAGTCATCGGAGTAGGAGCTAACGATTCAAATGACAATAAAGCAGACTTTTCAAATTACGGTGATTACACTGATATAATAGCGCCGGGCGTCGGTATCCTTTCCACTGTTCCCCGTAATACTTATACGGCTTATCAGGGTACGTCAATGTCATCACCGGTTGCTTGTGGCATAGGGGCATTAATGCTGTCTGTTAAGCCGGATCTGGATACATGGGAATTACTGGAGTGGATGCAGCGTACTGCAGTTGATATTTCCGAAGTTGGGGATAACGCTGATTATCCGGGTGTACAATATCGATTGAATGCGGATTTCCTACTTAATTCCACTCATCCAAAATACGAGATGAACGCGTGGAACTTTATTGAAACTGAAGGTAACGAAGACGGTTACATTGACCGTAATGAAACAATATCGATCAATCTGGAGCTTGCTAATCTTGAAGGATACACCGATGCAACCAATATCGTTATCACACTTGAGAATGATGATGAGTGGGTAAATATTACGCGGGGAACCGTTTCGATTGGTGATCTTAGCGCCGGTGATTCATACGAATTATGGGATGATGAATATCCTGTATTCAGTGTATATTGGAACTCTCCAATTCATTATACTACCTTCACACTGAGCGTAACATCCGACGAGGAATTTACGCAGGTTTTTGAACTGCCGATGACTATCAGACACCCACTTACTTTACTGGTTGATGATGACGATGGAAACCGGTTTGAGGAATTCTATCAGGAAGATATGATGCAGCGTCCGATTGTATTTGATACGCATAATATAGATGTTGAGGGTGTACCAGCGCAGGATTGGCTTAACAGATATAACTCTGTCGTTTGGGAAACTGGTAATGCTGAAAATCCACTTTCCGAAGTTGAGCAAACCTTAATCAGTGGTTTTCTTGATCAGGGTGGTTATCTTCTGATCTCAGGTCAATACATCGGAGATACAATTGGTGAGACGGACTTTCATCATAATTACCTGAAAGCGAACCACATTGCCGACGACATTGGAAATTCCCGCCTATCCGGCGTGGCTGATAATCCCATCACTGACGGTTTTGATTTGCTGCTCGTAGGCGGTGGTGGAGCAGGCAACGGCAGACTATCTCCGAGTGCATTGGAGCCTATTAACGGCGCTGAAGCTATACTTCATTACACTAACGAAACGACTGATGCCGGAGGAATTTTCTACAACGGTGATTACACCCTTGTTTATCTTGGATTTGCGCTTGAAGCTGTGAGCGGTAATGCCAGTACTACAATGAGGCAGGAGGTTATCGAAAACGTATTGGATTATTTCCATGTTTTGGGTGTGGAAGATGAAAACACCGCGCTGACATTGCCTTTGGCATTTGAGATCGGACAGCCTCATCCCAATCCATTCAATTCAATGACCAGTGTTTCGGTTAAAGTACCTTTAGCTGGTGAATATACATTTGAAGTTATGGATCTCAGTGGTCGCAGAATCGCAACTTTACACAGCGGTTCAGCTTTACCGGGTACGCATACTTATACATGGAACGCTGAAAACGTTCCGGCGGGTATGTATCTCTTTAATCTTAAATGGGACAAAGGATCATTAACTCGCAAGGTAGCGCTGGTGAAGTGAGTGTGAAAGTTTGAAAGTTTGAAAGTATGAAAGTTTGAAAGTATGAAAGACTCCCCCCGCAAGGCGCGGGCGGATTTTTTTATGTAAAAAGAAGAATGAAATATTCAGCTGCTTTTTCACAGGATATGTACAAATCTAAATAATTTTTCAAAATAGCAGTATATTTTTGTTGATTAATCTATTTTTTGTTATAACTTAGTTATACACACATTTTTACCATACATTGTAAGGAGAAATGAAATGACTTCACGATTAACCTGCTTTTTAGCTTTCCTGTGTTTTTTAGTTTTTCTTCCAGTTTCTGTTCATGCTCAACCTGAAATGGAATATAGTCCGGATGGGATTGAGACCCATCTTGCAACCGGTGATGTTGAAAATTATAACCTCAACATACGTAATATGGGCGACGATGATCTGATTTTCACCATAGAACATGTGATTGCAGAAGAACCTGAACGGGATCAGGATTTACGGTCAATAAATCGATCCAACAGCAGCGATCAACTCGGTCCACGACGCGATGATCTTGGTGATGAAATTGCTGAGTTCAACATTGGGGAAGGAACTTGGTCAGGTCTCGCCTGGGATGGAGAACTCATGTGGGGTGTCAGGGGTGAAGAAGGAATGGTGGCTTTTGATCCGGAAGCGGAAGAGGTTGTTGAAAACATAAACGTAAACGGCTTCTACATCGGTATGGCTTATGACGGACAATCCTTCTGGGCAGGTATTTTCTCAGATGAAGACGAGAACGCAAGAATCCAACAGTTTGACCGTGAAGGCAATGTGAACCGAACCCTCAACGTCCGGGGTAATTTGGTTTATGGTGTAGCCTACGATGGTGAAAACTTGTGGTATTATAGCATGGATTGGGAAGAAGGTACGGTCATTCGGCAGATCACAACCGAAGGAGAACAAATACGAGAGATCGACTGCACTGAACTCTTCGATGGAGGTGCATTGTCACTTGCCTGGGTTCCGCAACATGAAGATGGTAATCTCTGGGTAATTCAGTGTGAAGAAGGGCGAATAAACCAGTTGGACATTTCTGAAGATGATCCTGGGATCATACAGGAAGCACGGATTAACGGGGAACAGGTGTATGGAATGGAGCATGATGGTGAGAATATGTGGCACTGCACATTTGATAATGTCTGGCGGGTAATCGACGATGGGATTAGGGAGAGTAACTGGCTGTCTTATGAACCTGACGAGGGAGTTGTCGAACAGGATGATGAAACAGATGTGACGGTGACTATTGACGCAACCGGATTGATACAAGGTTATTATGAAGCTGATATACACATAATTAACAATGATCCGAGAAACGAAGATGCTGTCGTTAATGTGCAATTGAACATCACAGGAATACCTGTTTTCATGGTTACCTGGGATGAGGAGTTCGGATTCCCCGATGTGATCGACTGGAACCAGGCGTACCGCGATCTCTTCACAGGCGGGGAATATCCAGTCGTGGTAACGATTTATAATGATGGTACGGCTAGCCTGGAAATTGAAGAAATATATTGTGAGAATAATGTTTTCAGATCCGATCCTGAAGATTTAATTCTCGAACCGAATGAGGAAACAGAAGTTGAGTTCATCCTTCAAACTGAAGAGGATGGATTATATGAGGCTGAAATGATTATTGTCGGGAACGATCCCGATGAGGAAGAGTACATAGTAAATTTAAGAGCTGAGACTTCAGCGCCACCGGTAATTATCCTGGAACCTGTTGACATTGAGACTAATCTTAACACCGGAGACATCGAGCAACGTGACATTAACGTTTCCAATGATGGTGAATCTGTTTTACGTTTTACTATTGATTATGAAGTCATTGATGAACCCGGAAGAGATCAAAACATTAGAGCCACTCGTCAGCTTGGTGGAAATATACCAATCGGCCCCCGTCGTGATGATCTTGGTGAGGTTATCAATGAATATAACGTTGGTGGTGGTGAATGGTCTGGTCTCGCTTGGGATGGTGAATTAATTTGGGGCATCTCTACCAGAGGAAGTATGCTTGCTTACGATCCGGAGGCTGAGGAAGTTGTCGAAGAAGCGAACCTGAACGATACATATTACGGAATGGCTTATGATGGAGAGTTCTTTTGGGTCGGTACGTTCGGAGGTGATGATATGATTGCAAGAATACACAGAATAGATCGTAACGGAGACGTTAACCAAACTATTAACGCTCAAGGCATGGTAGTTTTGGGAGTTGCGTTTGATGGTGAGAATCTGTGGTATTACAGTCTGGACTTCGAGCGTGAAGAACGGGTAATCAGGCAAATATCACGTGATGGTGAGCAACTGCGCGAGATCGTAATAGATAATATGTTTGAAGGTATGATTTTTTCAATAGAATGGGTATCTGAACATGAGGATGGTAATCTTTGGGTTTTGGGTTGGGAAACACGAATCCTTTACCAGTTTGATATTTCGGGAGATGATCCTCAAGTTTTGCAGCAAACTCAAGTTAACGGTGAGGAGATGTTCGGGCTTGCGCATGACAGTGAGAATATGTGGTACTGCACAGTGGATAACGTCTGGCGTGTAATAGATGACGGTGTTGCTGAGTTGAGCTGGTTGTCATGTGATCCTGAATCTGGAGATGTCAATTCTCATTCAGATATGGACGTTAGTCTTACAATTGATTGCGTCGGTCTGTTAGAGGGTGATTATCTGGCTTACATCCACTTCCTGTCCAACGATCCGGAAACTCAGGATGCTGCTGTTATTTTCAACATGCACGTCACCGGCGCTCCGGTTATCGAAGTTAAATGGGACACTGAAGCAGGATATCCTGACGTAATCGACTGGAATCAGGCTTATCTCGATGTCTTTACTGGTGTTTCATACTCCGTTCCGGTGATAATTAAAAATACCGGTACGACTGCGCTGGAGGTCGAAGATATTTTTAGTGAAAATGAGGTATTCAGTTCCGATCAAAGTGAATTTGTTCTGGATCCAAACGAGGAAATCGAGGTGAATTTTACGCTTGAAACTGAAGATGAAGGATTACATGACGCGGAAATGGTTATCAACTGGAACTCACCAAACGATGAAGATACAATTGTGCCTTTAATTGGCAGAACATCTCTACCACCCGTAATTGTGGTAGATCCAGCAGACATAGAAATAGAGCTTGATGCAGGTTGTATAGAAGTACAAATATTTAACATTGCAAACGACGGATCGTCAACTCTTCGTTATACTATCGAAAACGAGATTATCTCCCAGCCTGAAGGAGATCGTGAAGCGCTGCCCGGACCGCGCCGGGACGACTTTGGAGATGTTATCAACGAATATAATGTTGGTGGAGGAATGTGGTCAGGATTAGCCTGGGATGGTGAACTGATGTGGGGAACTTGCTTAGAACAACGACAATTTAAATTAATGGCTTTTGATCCTGAAACTGAAGAAGTTGTTGAAAGTACGAATCTTAACAATATGTATATGGGTTTGACGTTTGATGGTGAAGCATTCTGGGGAGGTTTTCTCGGTGAAGAGGAAGGAGCCATGATACAGCGATTTGACCGCAGAGGAAATGTGATCCAAACCATTAATCTCGGGGAGGGATTTATTGCCGGAGTCACTTATGATGGAGAGAATCTGTGGTATTATGACGGTAACCAGCGTAACGTCGTTTTCCATCAGATTACAGTTGAAGGAGCGCCGATCAGAGAAGTAAACTGTGAGAACATCATTAATGAAGGTACTTTCTCCATTGCCTGGGTACCGGAACATAATGAAGGTAATTTATGGGCGCTAAGATGGAATAGAACTTTATACCAGTTTGATGTTTCCGGCGATGAGCCTGAAATTGTACAACAAACACAGGTTAACCAGGGTGATTATTTCCCGATTGAACATGACGGCGAGAATCTTTGGTACTCCTCATCAAATAGTGTATGGTACGTGATCGATGATGGTATATCCGAGATTGGATGGTTGTCCTGTGATCCCAAAGCAGGTGAACTGGAACCGAATGGCGATATCGATATAGATGTTACTCTTAGCGCTGTTGAAGCTGCCGAAGGTGAGTATGAAGCGGATGTGAAAATATTATCAAATGATCCTGATGACCCAATTGAGATAGTTAACGTCCTGATGATTGTCGGACAGTCAAGTGTTCCAGCGGAATTAGCGCTGCCTGATGAATATCAACTGTCAACACCATATCCGAATCCTTTCAACGCAGTAACCTGCATCAGATATGAACTGCCTCACCTGACGAAACTTTCACTGCAAGTCTATGATATTGACGGCAGACTCGCTACAACGCTGTTCAACGGTGATAAGTCGGCAGGTTATTATTCTGCTGTATGGAATGCTGAATCGTATCCTGCGGGAATGTACTTTATTCGTCTGGACACACCTGACTTCAGCGCTGTCCGCAAGGTTGTGATGGTGAAGTGAGTGTGAAAGTAAGTAAGTTAGAAAGTTAGAAAGTAAGAAAGTAAGAAAGTAAGAAAGTATTTTTCACAACAGATGAATCCACCTGAGGTGGACAAGACGGATTAGCAGATAGAATCGCCCCGTCAGGAATTTAAAGAGCAAAGAATCGTTTCATATTATGGTGACAATATACAACATTTCTATATAAAAGTCAAGTGTTTTGTCATTTTTCGGCAAAGAATCCGGGCACTCAGAATTATCGTCACATCGTCACAGAATCGGCGGTAAGCCTTACCGGGTAAGGGTTAGAGGGGGTGACGGAAATGTGACGGAAATGACGAAAGTGTGAAAGTGTAAAAGTATGAAAGTGTGAAAGGAATTTTGGAATTTGCGTTATAGTTGGAAGTTAGAAAGTAAGAAAGTGAGAAAGTGAGAAAGAAAATCCCCTGCCAATTACTGACAGGGGATTGTAGTTGTAATGGAATTACTTTGTTATATTAAGATTTAATCTTGTTGGACGAGGAGTGCGAACCCGCATAAGCGGTGGTTGATCAAGATTAACGTCCAAAGCAAAAATATTAACCTCATTGAAACCTTCCTCCAGTCCAGGCATTTCGTTTCCACCGGGACAATGAGCTCGCCATGCCTCGCAGAGATTGGTGATTTTAAATTTTGATCCTGTATTTCCGGTTGGGATATAAAGCATATCACCACCATATAAAAGATCACCCTCAACAGCAGTTTTACCTTTGGCAGCTAAAGTCGCAGTTTGTGTCGTAAAGTTAATACTGGAAGCTCTTATTACAGTCGGATAGATACCACCGCTACCTAAATCTAACACTTCAACTTCAAAACCATTCATTGTTAGAAATGTCCCAACTTTTCCTCCGTCAGCACAATCTGCAGTGAATTCTACCCATGCATTGGGTTCGAGAAATAAGATTTCTCTGCCCTCTGTATCATACGACCAATTCCATCCAGTAAATCCGCTATAGACTATTTCACGACTGGAATGATTAATAGCAGCACCATTGCCCATATCCATTTTAAAGTGCTGACCCTGCAGTTTGACGACCAAACCGCCAACTTTTGTGATGGCATAAGTTCCATAAGCCATGATATAACTCCTTAAATAAAATTGTGATAATCCCTATGATTATCGTGGTATATTCTCAAGTATAGAGAATGTCAAGTATTTATTTTCTTGAACCAAATATTGTCAATATTGATATCACTGCATTCATAAGTTACGAAAAAAAAAGTTAGATGCAACTTTTTTTTATTGCAAAATTCAAAATCTACTGCTAAATTCATATTAGTCTAATAAATGGAGTTAAGATGAATTATAGAAATTTTAAAATCATTATTGTCTTACTGATCCTAACCTTAAGCAGTCTTTCCGCTGAAAAAACCGATAATGTTGGTCCTCGTCGCGATGAACCTGGAGACGAGATAGCCCGTTTTCAACTCCCTCGTGCAGCACCACAAGCGCCAACATACGCAAAAAATTGGGATACCGGTATGATGATACTATCTACATACAATGGTTATATAGATATTGTTGATCCTGAAGAACTTGAAGTTGTGGAAAGTTTCGAGCCAGATATAGGGTATCAGGTTGACTGTGCATGGCTTAATGGTATCTACTATATTTTATTGAATAATTCTAACCATTGTGCCAGGTTTGATAATGATATGGAAAGACTTGATGGTGATCTTGAATTGCCTTTCGAAGACGTAAGAGGAATCTCAGCCGATAATGAGGACGGTTGGTTTATTGCTAAGCAAGCTGAAGGAGCAATAAATGTATATGAAATGGAAGGAGATGAGCTTGGTGACGAAATCGGTTCATTTGATAACTACAGACAATATATGGGGAACCACGATCCCTATACAATAAACTGGGTTCCTGCACATGAATCTGGTGAACTATGGGTACAATTAAGAAATGGAGGAGTATATTCTGTTAATATTGATACAGAAGAATGGGAGGCTGTTGAGACTGCTGCACATTTTGATTCTCCAGCCCAAAATGAAAACTGGCTAAGCGGTATTGGTCATGATGGATATAATATATGGGTAGCTGTGTCTAACAATTCAACCTGCTGGATACTTGAAGATGGTATTGATGAAGAATATTACACCGGTCCCCGCATCGAACTTTCCACAGACACCCTTGACTTCGAAGAAGTCGGGATTGAACTAACCGCTGAACTGCCTCTTACCATCAGCAACACTGGCACCGAAAACCTGGCGGTTACCGAAATCACCGTCGAAGGCGACTGCTTTACCACTAACTTTGAAGAAGAATTCACCCTCGAACCCGATCAGGACATAGAATTGACAGTTTCTTTCACTCCTGCCGAGCGTGGTGAATTTGAAGCTGTTTTGACCATCACTTCCAACGACGAAGAGAACGGCGAGGTTGAAGTCCCGCTTTATGGTGAAGGCGTTGGAGCGGTTTGCTGGTTTAATCGACGAGCGCTGGAGTTCGGTGTAGTAGGAATTAACGAAAGCGCTGATATTACTATCAGCTTCCGCAACCATGGTTTGCTTGATCTTGTTATGTCCGGTTTCAACAACGATAACGAAGTATTCACTTATAATATTGAAGATGAAGTCACCTTAGAGCCCGACGAGAATTGCGGTCTGACAGTAACCTTTACTCCCACAGATGGAATTGTTTACCAGGACACTCTGACATTCCACTCAAACGATCCTGACAAAGAAACCGTCACCATTCCCATGAGCGGTAGAGGCATGGGCGCGGTAATCGTTGCTGAGCCGGATACGGTTCAGTTCGGTGAAGTGGGCAGAAATCGCAACGCTGAAAGGGTAATCAATATTTGCAATGAAGGTGAGATCAACCTCGAAATCTCTGAAATCTTCGTCGAAGGACGGTATTTCAGCATCGACCTTGATACTATTTACGTCGTCGAACCGGATGGCTCCCTGCAATGTGCAGTTACGTTCTCGCCAGAAGAGATCGGTGATTTCAGAGCAACGCTGTTTATTTCCTCGAATGACAGGCAGAACGAAGAGCTTGTTATTCCATTATACGGCACTGGCAAAGGACCGGAAATTGCGGTTGACAGTGACTCACTTGATTTCGGATTACTGGCTGTTAACGAGAGCGATGAGCTTATTCTGACAATCAGCGCCGTTGGATTGACCGATTTAACTGTTACTGATGTTGAAGTTCGGGGATCGCCGACATTCCTGTCGGCGATAGAGAACGAAGTCTTTATAGAGCTTAACAACAGCTTCGAACTTCCGGTCAGTTTTAATCCGGGAACGGACGGTTTATTGACAGGTATATTAACAGTTCACTCGGATGATCCTGAGAATGGTGAGCTTGAGATAAACTTAGCCGGATACGCTCATTATGGACTAATGCTCGACACGCTTGGAACCGTATCCGATGTCAAATTAATGGGGAGTCATGCCTATCTTGCGATTCAAAGCGGTCTTGTGATCCTTGACGTCTTAGTCCCCGGCGATCCCTTCGTGGCGGGAACTTACCGAAATGAGGATTTGCATCCTGTCAGCGTTTGTGTCGAAGGTGATTATGCCTATATTGCAACAGGTGAAAGTGGTTTTACGATAGTTGATATTTCGGTTGTCGATTCTGCACAGTTTGTAAGTACTTATGATACGGAAGGTAATGTACACAGCATCGCTGTCAGGGATGGCTATGCTTTCGTAGCTGATGGAGAAAATGGTTTGAGAGTGATCGACCTTTACGAGCCGGAGTCTCCTTTTGAAGTGAACTACGTTGACACGCCGGGTGAGGCTTATGCGGTAACATTAGATGGTGACTACGCTTACGTGGCTGATTATGTACAGGGCTTAAGGATTATTGAAATTTCAGATCCGCAGGAGCCATTCGAGGCTGGCTACTTCAACACCCGCGGTATGTCGATGGATGTTGCTGTTTCGGGGAGCCTTGCTTATGTTGCAGACGAGCGCTACGGACTTAGAATCATTGACGTCACAGATCATGAGAATCCTGAAGAGATCGGCTTTTATGATACGGATGGTTACGCTTATGGAGTTCATGTTACCGGAGATCATGCTTACGTTGCGGACGGCAGCGGTGGGATGTGCATGCTGGATGTTTCCATTCCGGCGAGCCCCTATCCTGCTAAGATTTTTTACACACCGGATTTGGCAACCTCAGTTGAAGCGCTTGATAATTACGCATTTATCGCTGATCATGGTGACATATTAATTATTGATGTGTCGGAGTTTCTGCGTGTTGATGAACTGACTAAACTTGAGATTCCAACCAGTTATATTTTAAAGCCTGCTTTCCCGAATCCTTTCAATGCAGTAACGAGCATCAGGTATGGAATGCCATATTCAACTCATGTATCAATAAGCATTTACGATGTATCAGGCAGGATGGTGGAGGAGTTGTACAGCGGATATAATACGGCTGGTTTTAAGACGGTTGTATGGAATGCGGAAGGTTTCAGATCTGGGGTGTACTTGGTAAAATTGAAGGCGTCATCGGGATTTAGTACGGTTCAGAAGGTGATGTTGATCAGATAGAAGTTTACAAGTTGACAAGTTAGCAAGTTGACAAGTTTAAGATCGCTTATGTTCTGTCCTGCTTGTTGTCTGTTGTTAAATGACAAACAAGAATGTTTGTCCTACTGAACATAGAAACTTCATTACCAGAGTAACGAAGCTTACTTCGTTTATAGCAGTGCTTGAAAGTATTTTCGTATAAGCAAAACTAATAGTTGATTTAGACTAAGGAAACCCCCCTTTTATGAGAGACTGACGCTTCGCTTAGTGCCCCCCTACTATGTAGGGGGGAAGGCAACTTGTAAGGCTGTTTGAATGCGAAAATACTTTTGAGCTGTGTTATAAAATAGCATAAGCAAGCTTATGCACTTCGATATAAAAAATCCCCTGCCAATTACTGACAGGGGATTATTTTTAAACACAACTTCAGTTTAAATGCGAAATGCTATTAGCATTGCTATTGCATATTCTTAATGATCTCGTTTGCGTAACCGGAGCATGAAACCTTGGTGGCTCCTTCCATCTGGCGATGCAGATCGTAGGTTACGGTCTTTTTGGCGATAGTCGCTTCAATGGCATCCTCGATCATTTTGCCGGCTTCGCGCCATTCCATGTAGTTGAGCATCATCACGCCTGACAGCATAAGTGAACCGGGATTGACTTTATCCTGACCGGCATACTTGGGTGCTGTGCCGTGGGTTGCTTCAAACAAACCAATGTAATCGCCAATGTTAGCGCCGGGAGCCATACCGAGACCGCCAACCTGAGCGGCAGCAGCGTCGGAGATGAAATCACCGTTGAGATTCGGTGTGCAAACAACGTCGTATTCGTCTGCGCGGGTTTGGATCTGCTGGAACATTGAATCAGCGATGCGATCCTTGACGATGATTCTTTCGCCCGGATCACCAGCAGGTTTACCGTTGCGTAACTGAGCAAAGGCGCCAGGTTTGGTGATCGGTGTAACGCCGTCTTCAGCCCTGGTTTCGTCCCATAGCTCTGCTTCAGTGATGATGTAATCGCGAAATTCCTGAGTAGCGACTTCGAATCCCCAGTCCTTGAAAGCGCCTTCCGTGTATTTCATGATATTACCTTTGTGCATGAATGTCACAGATTTACGTCCCTCGGCGATAGCATATTTAATCGCTTTACGAACAAGCTGCTTTGATCCGGTTATTGAAATCGGTTTGATGCCAATTCCTGAGTCGAGACGAACGTTCTTCCCCATTACGTTGTTGATAAAGTCGATAACTTTCTTGACTTCTTCGGTTCCCTGCTGCCATTCGACGCCGGAATACACATCTTCTGTATTCTCGCGGAAGATAATTATATCCATGCGCTCCGGATGAATCGCCGGTGAAGGCACTCCTTTAAAATATCTCACCGGACGAACACAAGCGTATAGGTCAAGTATTTGGCGCAGCGAAACATTTAGACTGCGATGACCACCACCAACAGGAGTCGTGAGTGGACCTTTAATTGCTATGATGTATTCTCTGATAGCATTCAGTGTATCCTCTGGGAGATAAACTCCCTCACCATAATGCTCAACGGCTTCATCACCGCAATAGGTTTTCATCCAGGCAATTTTTCGTTTACCGCCATAGGCTTTCTCTACGGCAGCGTCAAGGACTATCTGGGTAGCTGGCCAAATATCTATTCCGATACCATCACCACGAATAAATGGAATAATCGGATTATCGGGGATTTTTAATTCACCGTTTTCAATTGTTATCCTCTGTCCGTTTGCAGGGGGACTTACTTTTTCAAAATTTGACATTCCTGTCTCCTGTATAATATTTTAGTTTTTTAAATGACTAGCACTTTCAAGGTTTAGGAAAAATTTCACTTGGGAGTATAAATATAGCTATCAACATTCATTCTGTCAACATCAAGTGGTATTGATGAGCAAAGTATATAATAAAACAACGGCGTAGATATTTCTACGCCGTTGAGGTAGTCCCATTTGATTGCTGATCCTAATAAAACGTCTGCCAGGGAGGTCGGAAGTTAATTGGTTGACGTTTACAGGGACAATTTACTTATTTATTTAAATTCCCTTGCGGGATATTTTGCTGGTGATGCTGACACTGCGTCTATAAAAATTTCAGTAGTGGGTTGGGTCAGGCGTTTTGCGGCATCGCGGTACCCGGCTGCGACGCATGCAGTTTGACGCTATTTGCCAGCATCACTTCAGATTTAAGGTCAAAGGGTTTCGGAGCAGCCATCATCTCAGGTGTAAATCAAACCGAAACACCCTTTAATCCTCTTTTGTGATCATCGTTCGTAGTATGAGTTTTGCTTCATTGTAAACCGTGCTGTTGCAATAATTGGTTTTCAAGCGCTGAAGTAGTTCTGTAAAGCGTGCAGTAGCAGTTCATGTAAGCGGTGCTGTTGCGATTGTCAGTTAGCTATTCTGTAGCAGTTCAGTTAAATCCGTGCTGATGCTGTGCTGTTGTTATGCTGAAGTAGTTTGAATAAGCTGTGCAGATGCAATGTGCTGAAAGCTGTGCTGTTGTTTATCCTTTAGCGGTGCTGATGAAAATCTACTCCTTAGCAAGCAGTTTAGATTTCAAATCAGTAAGGAGTTGCTGCAAATTTCAAATACGAACAGATGTCAAAGAACCAGTGCCTGAAGCAGTCCACCTTTTATAAAGCAACTACTGTGCCATATATGAACATTTATAAAACCATCTATAAAAGGATCTGATTTTCTTCATTAGTTTTAAAACATATAGATTGTTAATTAGCGGAATGTTAAGAAGATATGGAAACTGAAATTGAATAATGCGTTTTTTACATTAAGAATAAAGCTGTAATAAAAACGCAAGGCAATGATGATGGTTAACAGGTAAATAAAAAAGGATTGCGCAATATTTGCGCAATCCTTAATTTTCACTGCATGATGTTTAAATTAATACCTTTCCGCAACCTTTTTCGGATTCGGCTTGAATAGCAGAGCATCGAAGAAGATGTATGTATAGATCGTTGCGGTGGCTATGCCGGATATTGTAACGATGTGCTGCATGTTGCGGTAGTCCTTCCAGCGCTGCATTGCGTCAACTTTGTTGGTTGCATTAAGGTATCGATCTTTGGAGTCCGGAAGGGAAGCCTGTGAATAAACAAAGGTTGCAGCCATTCCCCAGAATAGCGCTCCAAACAGAATGCCCTTGCCTTTAGATCCCTTGAGTATTTGTCCTGAACCCGGTAAATATAGAGATTTAAACGAAGCTGTCCGACAAATTTCTGCTACAATCGCATTACGATTTAACTCAAGGGTTTCAGCGTTTTTTGTAAATTCTGTAAGCGCTCGATCAAAAACACGCCTGACTTTAGGTGACCAGGTTATTGGATCTGCGACTACATTAGGCTTGAGACTTAAAGCAGATTTAAACCGTCTAATGCCTCCCGCTTCGTCGTCGTTAGCTACGGCACAAAACGCAAGGTATTTGTAAAGAGTGAACTGGTCCTGCCTTGATAAGCGACTCGTATCATCGAGCGCTTTCAAGGCAAGGTTTTCAGCGTGATTGATATCGCCCGACTCATAGGCGTCAATCACAAATTCAACAATCTCATTGGCGTTTTCAATGATAATACCAGTCCTGTCAGTATCGTTATCATAAGCATAGAGGGAGTTAAAGACCGATATCAGGAAGATCAACGAAAGCAACACTAAAACGCGCCGTTTACAAGCCGGCGTTTCTATCATAAAAACTTCTAATTAGTAAGGTTATTTCAAAGCTTCGATTAATGCCGGCAGTACTTCCATTGCGTCACCGACAATGCCATAGTCAGCAGATTTAAATATCGGTGCATCAGGATCTTTATTGATTGCAACAACTACTTTTGAGGAGCGCATACCTGCAAGGTGCTGAATAGCTCCAGATATACCTACTGCAAAATAAAGAGTAGGGCCAACAACTTTGCCTGTCTGTCCAATCTGTTCCGAATGAGGACGCCATTCAGAATCCACAACCGGTCTTGATGCTCCCACAGCTCCATTCAGCAGACTCGAAATATCTTCAATCAGCTTGAAATTCTCATTAGATTTCATTCCTCTACCACCGGCAACAATTATGTCAGCTTCTGTAACATCCAGCTTGCCACCGGCTTCGAATCGCGTTTCAATCAGTTTGGTTTTAATGTCGGTTTGCACATCTAATTTTGCGATTTCAGCCTTACCACCATCACGCACAACCGCTGTAAAGGCTTTGGGACGAAGGCTTACCACAGCAGGCCAGGAGTTTGTTGCCAGTGTCATTATGGCTCTTCCGGCATAAACCGGACGTGTTACCGTCAAGCGTCCTTCGATAACCTCGATAGATATACAATCCGGCAGCAGCGCCGCATTGAGGTTTGCAGCAACCGTTGGCGCAAGATCTCGTCCGAGAGCGGTAGCAGCCATTAACACAAGTTTAGCGCTTGTTTTTTCCATAGCAGCTACTATGGCAGCGCGGTGTCCATCGGGAGTATATCCTTCGAGAGCTTGATCTTCAGCGAGTAGAATCTGATCAGCGCCATACTTCTCAGCATCTGCCGTAAAGCCTTCAAGGTTTGAACCTGCGAGAAGCGCAATCAGTTTCCCACCTGAAACGTCAGCGAGTTTACGGGCTGCAGTGACTGCCTCGAATCCGGCAGTTCTGAGATTATTCCCCCTCTTTTCCAAATAAACAAGTATGTCCATTTATATCTCTATTTTAATTATGATCTGAATTTTCCCGGTAAAGCATAAAACCGGGCTATCTACGACATTGTTAAAGATTTTTTGTGCTGTAGGTCACTGAGTTCTTTGAATTATTTTGTTAGGATGTCATACCTGCGAAGGCAGGTATCTATATTTGCTTATTAATTAAGCGCTTAACTCATTATGATTCCCGCCTTCGCAGGAATGACATGTTCTTTCTGATATTTCAAAGGACTCGTTACTATTAGATGCACACCCATCCTGCACGATCACAGAACCTTTGCTTCTTCTTTAAGCAGCCTGACAAGTTCCGGTACTGCTTCAGCTCCTTCTCCGACAATCTTCCCTGGGGGCCTGATTGGCGGATAGTTAAGATCCAGAACTTCGGTTACAGCCGGAATTGCTTCGCCTTCAATCTCTTCGATCTGTTTCTTCTTTGCCATCATAATGCCTTTGAGCGAAGCGTAGCGAGGCTCATTCAAACCTTTCTGAGCGGTAATCAAAGCAGGCAAGGGAAGCTCATAGACTTCAAAGCCACCCTCAAACTCGCGTTCAGCAGTTAATTTGCTATCTTCTACATTGAGCTTAGTTACAGTGGAAACATGCGGAATACCCATTAATTCGGCGACCATAGATCCAATCGCAGAGCAATCATCATCGACAGCTTGTTTCCCGGCAAAGATGAGATCATATCCTTTATCTTTTAGTACATTTGCCAGATTTTTGGCAATACCGAACATATCCAATCCACCGGGATTTTTAACGTGAATAGCAACATCAGCGCCCATTGCGAGACTGGTACGCAATGATTTAACTGCTTCATCTCCACCGAGAGAGATGACAGTTACTTCACCGCCATGTTTGGTTTTTTGAAGCAACGCTTCTTCAACTGCATATTCGTCATACGGATTAAGGACGAAATTAACATCTGAAGTGTTGATGTATTTATGATCCGAACCGATTTTAATACTGGCTTCAGTATCAGGAACCAGTTTGACAAGAACCGCTATATTCAATTTATCCTCCTGTATGTAAGTTTAAATAATCACAACTTGACAAGGAAATATAATCCTGAAGTTGTCTTTATGCAAGTGTTCAACGGTGTGAAAATATAGATATAAAGAAGGGAATCATAATAAATCTTCCTGCAAAACAACGAGAAGAAGCATCATAATGTGCTATTTTCCTTGTA
The DNA here is from genome assembly GCA_021734165.1 of bacterium. Classification (GTDB taxonomy): domain Bacteria; phylum Electryoneota; class AABM5-125-24; order Hatepunaeales; family Hatepunaeaceae; genus JAIPJL01. The sequence continues at coordinate 25,351 of JAIPJL010000029.1, forward strand.
TTTTCATATATTTCCTTGAAAAGTGACACATCTATCGCTTTTGTTATTGACAAAGTCCTATAACAGGCAGTAACTTTAAAAAGTTTCATTTTAAGAATGAAGCGTCAGTATATTAGTCCGTATATTTTAATAATATTGGCGGACATTAGTTTCAAGTTTGGGAATTATGCTTATCGGCATTGAAACCCATGTTAAGTAAGAAGGATTGCAGTAATGGAAGAACAGAAGTTGCGTGGCAAAGTCAAGTGGTTTAACGACAAAAAAGGTTTCGGTTTTCTTGGTGTTGAAAACGGTGAAGACGTATTTGTACATCATTCGTCAATAGTATCCGACGGTTTTCGCACGCTTACTGAAGGCGAAGAAGTAGAATTCGAGATTGAAAACGGTCCGAAAGGCAAAGCCGCACGTGCAGTGAGGCGTTTGTCTTAAGACTAAAGTCGGTTGTGATAACGATGTAGTTGTTTTTAAGCGTTAGAATCATTTCTTAGGTATCAGTCTGTCCGATAATTTCTTAAGCAGGTTATTACTGATTTAAGTCGGTGGTTATGTTTTTGTTATTCTCGGACAGACTATATCTTATTTGTGACAAAGTTGTATCTTTATGTCGCATCAAATATTATTCCCTAACGGGTAATTTTTATTAAAAATTACAACGTCAAGTGTTTTTTTGCTAATTTTGCAAGCAACAATTCGTTTTGATTTAAGTACTTTTACTTTTCACTTAGTCTTACTTGTCGAGTTTCAATAAGATTTAGTGTTGCCGATAAAAGCGCCTCAGCACTTGTCTGCATTGACTTTTTGATATCCTCATAACCTGTGAGGATATTTTGCTCAGGCAAATTATAAAGCGAAAATGACCCTGTTTGTCCGCGTATCAGGTAATAATTATCGACGATATAACCATACATTTCCTGTTCAACAAATAAAGCATGACCGTTGTTGTTCTTGTCCAGCAAGCTTCTTCCAAGCGTAACATTCACCCATTCTTCACCCAGTATATCCATCACAGTTGCGGTAAGGTCTTTTTGACCGCCGACTTTATCAGATACTCCCGGCTTTATTAACGCAGGGCAATATATCAACAGTGGTGTGTTAAACCATGACAGGTCGAGTTCGAGCGTCGGTTTGTAATTCTCTCCGGTATCTCCGAAGATCATAAACAATGTCCTCTGTCCCCAATCAGTATTAATAGCATTTTCCATAAAACTCCCCATTGCCCAGTCGGCATAACTGAAAGCATTGAACATCTCCACATCAGGACGTGAAGGATCGTGACGTGGGTACGGTCGGTCGGGGATTCTGTAGGGCGGGTGATTTGAGCTTCCTTCAAGCATTGCAAAAAACGGTTCCTTATAATTATTCATGTCTTCCAACGCTTTTCCATACAACACTTCATCTGGAACACCCCAGCTTGAAAGCTCTACTTCCGTCTGGTAATCATACAAACCGATGATGTTAGTAAAACCATTACTTATGAAATACCCTCTTTTATTGTCGAATATCGGATCATGCGTAACATAAGCATAATTACGATATCCTCGCTCTTTCAATAGCATCGGCAGTCCTGAAAAAGGCAGTTGGCTCTCACTACGTTTAGCGAACGACTGCCTGCCCAGCAGACTTGGCAGCCCTGTTACGATAGTGAACAGGGCATTACGGGTATGACCGCCGCTGCAATAGAATCGCGGAAATAAAAGACCATCCTGTACGATACGATCAAATTCGGGGGTCAGATTTTCGCCACCGCAGCAGCCGATAAGTTTCGCGGAAAATGACTCCATGATTATGAAGACTACGTTCAGAGGGATTTCGGTTATATCATTTCCAGACGATTTCAAACGAGAGATCAAGTTTGGTTGTTCTTTACGCGCTATCGGGTGTCCCTGTAATATATCGGTTGAATCAATTCCCAGTAACCTTCGTACTTCTGTAAACGCTTCCCAAGGAGGCATTAACGCAGATTCTTTCCGCTCTTTTTCTCGCACGCTGCTGTCAAGCGTATCTCTGATAAACGTAAAACAACTGTTCAAAGCTAATTGATTGGCGAAATGGTAATTACTGAAGTAAGCCATACCCCATCTTATAGGAGAACGGTAGGATATTCTTCCTCTGATGCTAAGAAATAGTAAGGCTAAAATCAGAGGATAGATAACAATCTGATGCAGTAAACTATCTTGTTTTACATTCCTGAAAGTAATTTTTGTAATCTGATAAAGCAGATAACCGAAACCAAATGTCATTACAGTCCATAAAATTAACACAGGGATAGCTGCCGACATCTCCCACATCATCTGCAAAATTGTCCCGGAATCATCCATATAGTCAAGTGGAATGTGATTAAGGCGGGTGTTGAAAGCGCCGTAGAATTCAATATCCAAAGTGGTCATCACAAAAGCAATAGCTGCCATAACTATCAGGTATATATAGGACAACCTGCGAGTCAGCCTTGATGCGGACAGACCTATCTTTGGCAGCATTCCGATTATAACCACCGGAGCAAGTATATAACTTGTGACGGTCAGATCAAATCTGAATCCGATCAGAAATGATTTGATCAATACCACTGACGGTATATCAACCGCGAGATGTCTGTAGTGGAACAGAATAATTCCCCGCAACAACTCAAAAAATACGATGAATAATGATGTAACTAAAGCAATGTAACGTACATTCGTTAGTGTGTAATCCCCTTTGTTTAGTTTAATCAACGAGTTTTGACTCCTTCACGTCTTCTTTTTTCTCAGGCAACCGAAATTGATCCGGTCTTGATTTAACAACATCCCTTAGCCATTCATCAGGATAGCCTTTATCTTTAGGGCGACCATTTTCATCTTTAACGTAACCGTCGTTGTATTTCACAATCAACTGCTCGCCCAGCTTTCGCCAACTCTCAACCATATTCTCAGCATTGGAAACGGAATAATCTGTTAAATACTCTGTTAAAAGCTCAGGATTATCCCTGTGCAGTTGAAGCGCCTTTGCTTCCACCAGAGGCTGCATTGCCATGTAGGTCCATTCAATATTTCTTTGAGTTGCCTGAATGTCTTCAATCATGTAAGAATATTTAAGGCAGGCATAGTTTGCCACGAAATTAAACACCCACCAGGCGGAATTCCATGAAAATTCCTGTAAACTGCCAATAGTGAAGGACTGCGGGAGGCTGTCTATGCTGCAATAGAGAGGGGAGTAACAGGTTGTGTATGTATCATCGACACCATACCAATATACGCCTCCGATCTCATCGGGCAGCCAGTCTCTTGACTGTGATACAAAGGAAAAACCAGTCTGCTGAGTCGATATGGGACGCTCCCAGGCATATTCTACACTGTCAACCGTAAACCACATCGGACGCCAGCGATTGGGATTGCCGTAGGGTCCGGCGTCAAGACCTTTTCTCATGTCATAATCAGTGTTTTCGTAATGATCGCGCATCAGACTGAAAACGTCGTCAAGCGTAAGTTTTTTATCCGGCTTGATCCATAACGGGTAAGGTTCAGCGTTTTCCACAGCGCGATGATAATCCGGTGAGAAATCCTGCGAGGGCGCTGCCCGTCTGAAAATACTCCATACCCTTGTAGCAGCATATCTCTGGTTTTTAGGAGTTGGCGGACAGTAAACGTCGCAATACCTGAAAGGCTTTCCGTCTTCAGGATTATATAATCCTTTCTCAATGGCAAAGTCAATTACGTTCTCTGAATAGAGACAGTTTTCCGGATCATCGAGTGGAAATTCACCGATGCGCGCCTTGTTTGCATGGCAGCTTATGTAACCGTCGGGAACTTTCAAAGCTACCCATTCGGCTCCGCTGCCTCCTTCTCCGGGACCGGTCATCTCCATGTACCAGCATTCCTTAGAGTCCGCAATAGAAAACGATTCACCGGTTGAGCGATAGCCGTAGTCAGCAACAAGCCCAGTCATTACATTTATAGCTTCCCGCGCAGTTTTGGCGCGTTGCAGCGCCAGTGTCATCAAATCCCAGTAGTGCAACAAGCCGTTCGGATTTCGCAGCTCTTTTATTCCACTGAACGTGGTTTCGCTGATGGTTAATTGATGCTCGTTCATCAAATCGACAACCGCATAAGTATGCGGAACCTGTGCGATTTTCCCTCTGACTTCCCCGTTCCAGTTTTTAATCTCAAGCGAATCTCCCGGTGCGTGATCTTCGGCCGGTAAGTATTCGAGGCGCGGATGAAATTCTGCGTCGCAGGTGTATGTGATCATTACTGATCCGTCTGCAGAAGCTCCTTTGGATACCAGAAGATTGGTGCAGGCGTTTGCAGTATGTATCAGGAAACAGAATGATAAAAATACGAAAACTACCATGAAGGTATTCGACAGCTTCATTTTAATCTCTTGTTAAAGTGAGTACTTTGAAGTATTGTCTTTGAGTGTCATACCTGCGAAGGCAGGTATCTATATCTTTTTATTATATAAGTACTTAGTTGCTTTTAGATTCCCGCCTTCGCGGGAATGACATAACTAATTTTCGAATATTTTAAATAACTCTAAAGTAATCGAAACTATGAGTTATTGCGGACAAGTAATAATAAACATGAAATAAGCTCATGTGCAACTAATTAGGAATAATGATGGAACGTTATAACAAAATCCCCCCTGCACAACACAGAGGGGATTCTATTAAGCTTGAATTAGGCATCCGGTATTATCCCAAAGCCTAAAGCCTAAAGTCCAGAGCCCAGAAACTACTTGTCCTGCAACTTGGCTTGAGCCGCTGCCAACCTGGCAATCGGGATCCTGAACGGTGAACAGCTCACATAATCCAGACCCAAGTGATGGCAGAAGTTTACTGAGCGAGGCTCACCGCCATGCTCACCGCAGATGCCGATCTTGAGGCTTGCGCGGGTGGTTCTGCCCTTTTCGACTCCCCACTTCATCAACTGACCGACGCCGTCCTGATCGATGGTCTGGAAGGGCTCATCGTCGATGATGTGATGATCAAGGTAGAACGGGATGAAACCTCTTGAGTCGTCACGTGAAATACCGAGTGCGGTTTGGGTCAGATCGTTGGTTCCGAACGAGAAGAACTCGGCAGTTTCAGCAATCTTATCAGCTACTATGGCAGCGCGGGGAAGCTCTATCATCGTACCAACCATATATTCGACTTCCACGCCCATCTCTTTCATAGCGGCTGAGGCAGCCTTGCGGACGATTTGCTCCTGACGTTTCAATTCATTCGGGAAACCAACCAGTGGGATCATAATTTCAGGCAGTACATTAATACCTTCTTTCTTGGCTGTACAGGCTGCTTCGATGATCGCTTTGGCTTGCATCTCTGTAATCTCAGGATAGACGTTTCCGAGCCGACAGCCGCGATGACCGAGCATCGGATTCATTTCGCGAAGCTCTTCAACCTTGTCCTCAAGGTGCTCCAGTTCAACGCCCATATCGTCAGCCAATTCCATTATTTCTTCCTTAGAATGAGGCAGGAATTCATGCAAGGGTGGATCAAGTGTGCGAATCGTTACCGGCAGTCCGTCCATGACCCTGAAGATACCGAGGAAATCACCGCGCTGCATGGGGAGTAATTTGTCCAGAGCTTTACGTCGTCCGGCTTCATCATCGGCGAGAATCATCTCACGCACAGCAGTGATCCTCTCGCCACCGAAGAACATGTGCTCCGTTCTGGTAAGACCAATACCCTCAGCGCCAAATGCTCTCGCTACAGTACACTGATCCGGTTGAT
>JAIPJL010000030.1 GCA_021734165.1 bacterium
GGGTGTGTCTGCCTCAGAATATTGATGACGAAAAGGAGTTTGACTCATGGACTCGAAATATTAAATGGATGAAGAAGCCTGCTCCAAAAGTGGTAATGCTTGATTTTCGCAGCCGACGCGATTCTGATGAAAAAAACAAACAGATTAAAACGTTTCGACTTTCACCGAAGAGTATTGCCGAGAGACTTAACAATCCTAAAGAACTGAAAATCTTCAATTCAACAGAACCATGCAAACCTGAACAACAGACTGACAATGTTAAGCTGTTTAAATGCCTTGCAGGATTGCACAGCGCTGTTGTCGATGCTTATGGAAACTTGCAGATGTGTTTACAGATTCGACACCCGGATACGGTGTACGATCTGCGAAATGGCGATCTGAAAGATGCGCTGACTAATTTCTTTCCAAAAATCAGGCAGATGAAACCTGAAAATCCTGATTATCTACATCATAGCAACAAATGTATCATAAGAAGAATTTGTGAAAACTGACCAGCAAAATCATGGATGGAATACGGTGTGATGGATAAACCTGTTCAGTATTTATGTGATACTGCCCATGCCTGCGCTGTATCACTTGGTTTGCTGGAAAAGGATCAAAAAGGTTGGGAAGTTCAAAATAATGACCAAAGTAAAATGTAAGTGCATCGGCATAAATCTCGCTAATAAGATTCAAAACAGAGTGCACAAAGAACACAGAGGAATTAAGATTTAATATGGATATTGACTTAAACACAAAATATCGAATCACCGATGACGTTGTCGCACGAGAGATCGAGGGAGAACTAATCATCGTACCGCTCACATCAGGTATTGGTGATTTGGAAGATGAGTTGTTCACGCTAAATGAAACAGGCAGATCGATCTGGGCGAAACTGGATGGCAGTCATACCTTGAAACAGGTGATAGAATCCTTAAATCAAGACTTTCAAGATTCTTCAGGTTCTGTCGAGGGCGACGTTGTCGGATTCGTAAAAGAATTGATTCGAATGAAGATGGTGATTACTGCTTCAGATGAATAAACCTTTAATTACCAATAGACAAGTTAGTTATCTTGATCTTAATCACGAAGGTTTTTTAGAGTTACTTGAAGCAGTTCTGGATAAAGGAAAAGCTTTTCGTTTTCGCGTTGCAGGTACCAGCATGCGCCCCTATATCAAAGATGGAGATGTTGTAACAATTGAGAAAATACATAGGAAAATCCTACAAATAGGCGATGTGGTTGCGGCAATACATCCGGAGAATGGAAGACTGATAGTACATAGAATAATCAAGAAAACACCAAACGGCTACAGGATCAGAGGAGATAATATCTCCAATTCAGAAGCACTTATTCAGAAAGCTAAGATATATGGAATTGTCAGTCACATTTCACGTGATGGAAATCCTGTGACATTCGGACTTGGACATGAAAAAATTCTAATTGCATTAAGGAAGCCGTTTGATAGAGATTCTGTACTAATCCAACCAATCATCCGTTATATCCTTAGAATAATGAAGAAGTTGTCAAAGTGAATTCAAATATGAAAACAACACAGCAAATACATGAATATCACCTTTGGAATAAGTTAAGTAAACACCGTTCATTGGTTTCCTTTAATATTGAACTGACAGCACGCTGCAACAATAACTGCCATCATTGTTATATAAACCTGCCAGCCGGTGATACGAGAGCTATTGAAAAAGAACTATCCCGCTTAGAAATCAATCGAATTGCTGATGAAGCCGTTGAGCTTGGGGCTTTGTGGTGTCTTTTAACAGGTGGGGAGCCTCTGCTTAGAAATGATTTTTCGCAGATTTACCTTGACTTGAAAAAGAAAGGGCTACTGGTTTCCGTCTTCACAAACGCCACTCTGATCAATACCGAAATTGTCCAACTGTTTAAGCAATATCCCCCTCGTGCTGTCGAAGTCTCCGTATATGGAATAACCGCTGAAACTTATGAAGAGGTTACACGCAAACAAGGTACTTTTATCGCTTTTCAAAATGGACTTAAACTATTACTTGATGCAGGTATTAAAGTTCGTTTCAAGGCAATGTCTTTAAAAAGCAATTATCACGAGATGCAGAGAATTGCTGAATTTTGCAGATCCAGATCGGATGATGTATTCCGTTTCGATCCTTTCCTTCACTTGAGATATGATCTAAATGAGAAAAGAAACAAGGAAATCATTACGCAAAGACTTACACCATCCCAAATTATAGCTCTTGAGCGCTCTGACATTGAGCGAACTGATTCTGTTAAGAAGCTCTGCAACCAACAACAGAACGCAACAGAAAATACTACAGCATCAAACTTGATCTTTAATTGTGGAATAGGAAAACATGATTTTACACTCGGTTGGGATGGAACATTCAGGTTGTGCTCAGCTTTACAGCATCCCGAATGTGTCTATGACCTGCGTAAGGGAAATCTGAAGGACGCCTGGCTGAACTTCGCGCCAAAGGTCCTGAACATGAGAAGAGAACCGAATAGCATTGATGATTGTTATAATTGTCGTTTAGTAAACCTCTGCTCCTGGTGTCCGGCGCATTCTTATCTTGAGAATGGATCATTGGTTACACCCATTAAAGATTTCTGTGAATCTGCACACGCCCGAAATAAAGCTTTTGGTGTTATCGATCACCAAACATCTGAGCATGAAGAGATATAACCTTGCCGGAATCTAAAATTACAAATCTGCTTATCAGACTTTTATTTCATAATGTATCCGATGAACTCATCGCTGAACTTAAGCAGCTTGGCGCCAGCCAATGGGAAGAACTCGCTAAATTGTCCGGTCATTTTCAGATAGCGCCGTTTATTTATAAAAGACTTGAAGGCTTCGGCTGCGACATTACAATCCCAGAATCAACTTTAGAACTTCTTAAGAAAAGCTATCTCTTGAATTTGAAAAAGAATATCCGTCTTCATAACGAGCTTGGAATTGTACTGGCAAATTTTAACGAAGCTAATCTGCCTGTGATTGTACTCAAGGGAGCACATCTTTGTGAAGCAGTTTATGGTAACATCGGATTAAGGTCAATGTCCGATATTGACATACTTGTGAGGGATGAAAATCTTGAAAAGGCTGGAGAAGTATTAGAGTATTTAGAATATGAGCTGCAACCAAGAGGAAAGTTTGATCTCAGTCCTCACTATGTTTATCATCCTGATACAAGCAGAATAATTCCGATTGAACTGCACTGGCATCTTTTACCTCTTTCAATAAGTGACAGGATGAACATTGATGCGATTTGGGATCGAAGCGTTCAGATGAGACTTGCCGGGGTAAATACCCTATCGTTTTCACCGGAAGACGCAATAATTCATGCTGCCACCCACCTTGCCTACCAACACAGATTCGACAAACGAGGATTGCGGACAATTCTGGATATTAAGACTATCATTGATAAATTTCATAATAATATAGACTGGAAATACATTAACAAACGCTCTCTTGAATGGCGCATAAGCCGATCTGTATTTACTGTTTTAAGCCTGACAAATGAGATGTCTCCTATACATATTCCGGATTTTGTACTTGGAGAAACTAATAATGATAGGACCAAAGCATATTATACAACAATGGCGCTTGAGAGAATCTTTGCAAAAGAGGAAATTAAAGTCAATTTGACAGGTGGCGTCATATTTGCTTTAGGTGGATCAGTGCCTGGAAACAGGCTGAAACTGGTAATAAAACGCTTCTTTTTTACTCCCAATGAGATGCGAAAACTGTATTCTCTAAAGCCGGATTCGAAGCTTGTGTTTTTATATTACATTAGACGTATTTTTGATTTAATAAGAAGAAACTGGCGATCAATTCTAAGTGTCTTTGGGCGCGGTAAAGAGTATAAAAACTGGAAGGCAAGAGAAAACCAAAGCGCCGTATTAAAGGATTGGCTGTTGACGGAGTGATCCGACCGGTTGACAAGTTGATAAAAAATAATTAACTTGCGTTTCAGAACATATAAAAAAACAGATTGCTTGGTTATGAAGCGAGTTTGGGAAATATTAGATCATTTAATAACACAGCTCAGCTCAATTAATGAGGTTGAGAAGGTTGTCTTATTTGGATCACGTGCACGAGGTGATGCAGAAGAGCGTTCTGATATAGATATTGCTATAGATGCTCCGAATGCAAATCAAAGACAATGGTTGAATATTGTAGAAATCGTGGAAGAAGCTAATACGCTGCTATCATTTGACATAATCAGATACGACGAGGCATCAGATATTCTGCGAGCCCGTATAGAAACAGAAGGGATTTCACTGTATGAGCAATATAAAGAATCAGCAAAGTCTGCGTAATCTCGGTTCTGCTATCGAGAGGCTGGGTGAGGCATTAAAGGAACCTCAGGATAATAAACTAGCCGTTGATGGAACCATTCAAAGGTTTGAAAATAGAGAATTACTGTGGAATTCATAAAACAACAAGGCTGCCGTAGTCGATTGGGTTTCATTGTAGGCTTAATAATATCTGTATTTATCATCATATTTCTACTTCTTGGTGCTAAATGTCAGTGTATTGGTAATAAATCTTACGTCACGGATGACGGCATTGTGTTTCGAGTAATGAATTTCGGTGATAGAGGTGAAGGAGTGCAGATACAAAATGTTGAAAGACTGGTTATGGACTCAGTTTATATAGCAAAAGATGGAACTGCAATAGAAATGAAAAGTGATGGCAGGTTCATAATAGAGGCAGATACGATTTATTTTGATTCTAAAGATGAATTCAATTCGGAGTACTGATCGGTTTTACTAAATCCTCTCCAACTCCTCAAGTGTCCTGTCAGTTCTTACATTACCAGTATTAAGAGTTGTCGCTGGCTCGAACAATACGACATGTACTTCTTCGTCTGCAACTGGTCGATGTTCGACACCCCTGGGAACGATAACGAATTCACCTTCTTCCACATTGATTAATTTATCTCGTAACTCCAGACGAAATCGTCCTTTGACAACGAGAAACATTTCATCCTCATTATCATGATGATGCCAGTCGTATTCGCCCTTGAATTTTACTACCTTGACGTACTGACCGTTTAACCCACCGATGACACGCGGTACCCAGTAGTCGTTGTTGAGTGACAGTTTTTCGGCTATGTTGATGCTTTGTATTTCCACTTACAACTCACGTTTTTATGACTGATTAAAGAACAAATCCTGCCTTTTTAATGTTATCAATTATTCCCTGGCTCCTCTCCCAAACAACATCACCCGAATATTTTTCTGCTGCGATAGCCTGGGCTATTCCATGAATACTCTGCTCAGCCAACTTTTTCTTTTTGTTTTCAGTTACCTTTGCCCATCCATCATCCTTTTCGCTATAGAAATCTCTGATGTCTTCATCGGTTGGTACGTGATATTGGTTGCGGTGGATGACTGCTTCAAGCGGTAGTCTCGTTCTAAGGTTTGGATTCTGATCGGGGTAACCTATACAGACCATTCCGGCGGGGAAAGTGAGTTCCGGAGCGTCGAATAGCTCCCTAATATCCATCGAGAGTATCCTGCCAACGTAGCAGGTTCCCAGTCCAAGGCTCTCCGCAGCGACAACTATGTTCTGCAAGGCTATGGTCGCATCCCAGAACGAGATGAACAGGCTGTTTGTCTGGTTAATCTCAGCCGGTGCGGTATCATTAACCTCGAACCATCTTTTAATCCGGTACAAGTCAACCAAAGCAACAATAACGATTGGCACATCGACAATCCTGAAGTTTCCACCCTTCCAGGCTCTGTCCAGTTCTTTCTTCTTCTCCATATCATCGACAACTATGAACGAGTACGGTTGTAGATTGCCGGCAGTAGCAGCACGTGTGCCTGCATTAAGTATCAGATCAAGCTTTTCAGACTCTATAGCGTCAGACTTAAACCTTCGAACCGAGCGGTGGTTCATTAAAGATTCGATTACGGGATTTGACATATTTTTTGTTTCTTTTCAAAAGTTAACCTTTGATATCGCAATTTGCGACCTCAAGTTTGTAACTCCTTTAATATGGGCTCGGTAAACCTGCCCCTACGCGGGATTTTTAAACTCTATTTCCTAAGCTCCTCCAGTAGCCATGCGAAATCATCCGGCAGTTCGGAGTCGAACATCAACTCTTTTCCTGTCATGGGATGCTTGAACCCGAGAGTCTTGGCGTGCAGCATCTGTCTATTAATCTGCTCTAAATAAGTTGCAACCTCCCGGCGCTGCCCAGAGGTCAATTTACCAACCTGCCTGTTTCTTCCGGCATAATCAGGGTCACCAAAAACGGGATGCCCTTCGTGCTGCAAGTGGACTCTGATCTGATGTGTCCTGCCGGTTTCAAGCCTTAAAGCGATATAACTTAAGAAACTAAATTTCTCCTGTAGCTCCCAATGTGTGAGCGCCTGTTTACCGTCAGATCTAACAATGTATTTCTTGCGGTCTCGCGGATCGCGCCCGATTGGTTGGTCAATTTTTCCCTTGCGACTGGGCATCTGCCACCAAACAATAGCCCTGTATTCGCGATGGACAGTATGCTTGCGAAATTGATCCGCCAGCCGTGACATGGCAGGATCGCGCTTGCAGACAACAAGCAGACCGGAGGTTTCCTTATCCAACCTGTGCACCACTCCCGGTCTGTCCGGATCGTCGCTCTCAGCGAGATCACCGTAATGCCCAAGCAAAGCGTTAACCAAAGTCCCCGAACGATTACCACCAGCCAGCTATCCTCGTAAAGCACTTCCAGCGGGATGTCTTCCGCTTCCAACTCAAATGGAGGTCTCGCAAGAAATTCCAACCGGATCAGATCATCGGGCTTGATCTTATAGGATGCCTTAACTGTTGAACCGTTTACGGTTAAAGCGCCTTCGCTAATTGCAGCCTGAGCTTTCGACCTCGTTAGTTCCGTTACCTGTCTCGCGAGAAATACATCAAGGCGCTCTGGTGTTTTGGCGGAGGGAATTTTGATCTCAACGCAACGCAGCACTTTGCGAGATTGAGTGTCATCTTCGTCAAATTGGACTTCAGGATCAAGGTTATCGGGTTGGTCAGGCATCTTTATCTTGTTATATTGTATGGGAATTTTAACGCTTGAAAAACGCTAACCTTTTAATATATTAAAAAACGTGCGTAATCCAACTTTCTGACGCCCTTTGATCAGGAACATTATGCTTAAAAATGCGTTTTGATTTGAAAACTGTTTAATTAAGAATTTCCAACAGGACATTTGTAATGAATCATGAAGAAATAACAGCCTTAACTGCTGAGGTCGAACGCCAAGGTAAATTTATAGATGATCTTACTAGCGAGATCGGTAAGGTTATCATCGGGCAACGGCGTATGGTTGAACGCCTGTTAATCGGACTACTTGCGGATGGGCATATCCTCCTTGAAGGTCTGCCCGGACTGGCTAAAACTACCGCTGTCAAAGCTCTCTCAAGGGCAGTCGATGCATCCTTTCACCGTATCCAGTTCACACCCGATCTGCTGCCTGCTGACTTAATAGGTACACTTATATATAATCAGCGGGAAGGCTCTTTTCAGGTTAAAAAGGGTCCGGTGTTCGCAAATTTCATCCTCGCTGACGAGATCAACCGAGCGCCAGCTAAAGTGCAGTCGGCATTGCTTGAAGCTATGCAGGAGAGACAGGTCACAATCGGAGATGAGACATTTCCTTTACAAGCTCCTTTCCTTGTGTTAGCCACCCAGAACCCGATTGAACAGGAAGGTACATATCCACTTCCGGAAGCCCAGGTTGACCGCTTTATGTTTAAGGTGGTAATCGACTATCCGGAGCGTGAAGAGGAGCTTGAAATTCTGCGACGCGGTGATACTTCTGATGCTCTATCAGTAACGCCGATCATCAAACCTGATGTGCTGCTTTCAGCAAGGCAGATGATTGATCGTATCTACATTGATGAAAAGGTTGAGAACTACATTCTTGACATCGTTCAGGCGACACGCCAACCCGGCAGATTCGGACTGGAAAGACAGCAGGATCAAATCCGCTATGGCGCTTCACCGCGTGCTTCCATCTATCTCGTGAAAGCTGCTCGTGCACATGCCTTCCTGCGTCATCGCGGCTATGTTACACCTGAAGACGTGAGAGCTATTGGATTTGAAGTGCTGCGTCACAGGGTGATGGTAACTTTTGAAGCTGAAGCGGATGAGATTACCTCAGATGACATTATCAGGGAGATTTTTGATTCGATTGAGGTTCCTTAATAAGTGAGCAAGTATTGTTCAGAGTTCAGCCTTCAGGCTACAAAACACGCTAAAACGTGAACTCTAAACTTAATTGAAATTGACAATTGATAAAAGATAAACAACAATCAACTGACGATAAATCCGCTCCACCAATCTCGCGGGAGTTGCTGCGCAAGGTGAAGCTGCTGGAGCTGCGTACTCGCCTCCAGGTTCACGACGTGTTCGGCGGGCAGTACCACTCCGTCTTTAAAGGACAGGGAATGGATTTCTCTGAAGTGCGGCAGTACTTCCCCGGAGATGATGTGCGTAATATCGACTGGAACGTCTCAGCGCGTATGGGTGAACCCTACATGAAGGTTTATAAGGAAGAACGCGAACTGACGGTGATGCTGTTGGTTGACGTTTCCGCATCGAATGAATATGGAACTGTTGAATCACTAAAGAGAGAAGTTGCTGCGGAATTAACCGCTCTGTTTGCTCTGTGTGCACTGACTAACAATGATAAAGTAGGTTTGTTGATGTTCACGGATAAAGTTGAGCATTTCGTAGCGCCTAAAAAAGGACGTCGCCATGTACTGCGTATGATTAGAGACGTTTTAGCCTTTCAACCACAATCGCGTGGAACTTCACTATCGACTGCCGTTGAGTATTCTCTCCATGCCTTACGCAAGCGTTCGGTTTTGTTTTTACTAAGCGACTTTCAGGATAAAAACTACCATAAGGCAATCAGAGTAGCTGCACGTAAACATGACTTAATTGCAGTTGAACTATACGATCCCCGCGAAAGGAACATTCCTTCTGCTGGACTTGTTCCACTGAAAAATCCCGAAACTGATGAGCTTATCTGGATTGATACTTCATCAAAATCATTCAGAAAGAAATTCTCATTGCTTACAATACAAAACGCTGCTGAAAGGGATAACTTTTTCAAATCAAACAGCATTGATCGAATTGAGCTGCCAATAGATAAACCATACATTAAGTCGCTGGTTAAGTTTTTTAAGGCAAGGGGACGGCGGCGATGATGGTTGGAAGTCTCTCTACAAAAAATCCCCCTTTAATTCCCCCTTTGGAAAAGGGGGGAAAGGTGATAGCAGGTAAGAATGTCCACACTAACGGAAATTTTTATAACATAACGCCCCTCTCCTGCAAAACAGGCTGCACGGAAACAGAAATCGGTGGATGTCTATTCACCTCCCCCCTTGCTACAGCAGGGGGGCATAAAGGGGGGGTTACATTAAGTGTTATTAAATTAAAGTCAGCGATAATTTCATTTTTCATAAGGAAACCCCCCTTATATTCCCCCCAACTATGTAGGGGGGATTTGGCTGCTTTGTTTGTAGCTATCCTTTTATTCTTATTGCTATTTACGGTATCATTCGCTCAAGTACAGGTCGAACTGGAACCACGTAAAATCACAGTCGGTGATCCGGTTGAACTAACGTTAAGCATGCCTATACCGAGTGGCGCTTCGGTAATTCTACCAGATCCGGAATCTTTTGCGCCGACAGAAATCATTAAGCTCGATACGCTCCGTTTCGGTAAAGATAATATTTCCGTTCGTTATACAATATCCGCTTTTGAGTCCGGTAAAATCGAGCTAAAAGAACTTCCAGTTATTTTTAGTTATGAAAATAAAAATGATACATTAAAAGTAAACGCTGGTTCAATCGTAGTTGAGAGTGTCCTTGATCCTGCTGACAGCTCGATGGAAATTAAAGACATCCATCCGCCTGTTAAATTATTCTGGCTGTTCAGGGATGTTCTTCCCTATTTAATTGTTATTATCAGTATAATAATCATTGTGATTGCAGCTTGGCTGATCAGACGTAGAATTAAAATTAAACGCGGCGAAATCGTCCCTGTCGGACCACCTCCACCTCCTCCGCATGTGACAGCATTACGCCGTTTAGAGGATTTACGAATCAAAAAACTCTGGCAGAATGGATTTCTCAAAGAGTATTACAGTGAGCTGACAGAGATAGTAAAAGAATATATCGGAGGGCGGTATTCAATTAATGCTCCTGAAATGACAACCTATGAACTGCTTGAGGTTAAAAATAAATGGGCAGCTAATGATGACGGCTTCAGGCAGGTGAAGAGAATACTCACATCCGGTGATCTGGTTAAATTTGCGCGCTATAAAGCTGATCCGAGTGAAAATGAGACTAATCTGAACTATGCATTTTCTTATGTTGATTTGACTAAATCCGCAATTGAAGATAACATGATTAAAAATAAGGAAAAACAGGAGAGTGGAAATGATTCCTGAGTTTGCCAATCCCATGTTTTTCTTTGTTGGACTATTGTTGATACCGATGATCTGGATTTTGATTAGGAGGTATCGTCAATGCCGACCGGCAATAACTTTCCCAATGCTTGAAAATGCGAAGCTTGCTTCCGGAGCTAATTGGAAACGTTATGCCCGTTTTATTCCACCCCTTACTCGCATTGCGGCAATATTGCTTATTATTATCGGTCTGGCTCGTCCTCAGGACGTCAGCGAAGGACAGGACGTTAGTACCGAAGGAATCGATATTGTTCTCGCGGTCGATATTTCCGCAAGTATGCTTGCCCGCGATTTTACTCCAGATAGAGTCGGAGCAGCCAAAGAAGTCGCCGCTAATTTCATTTCAGCTCGTCCAGATGATCGCATCGCTATTGTGCTTTTCGCTAAACAAGCCTTTACACAATGTCCCTTAACTGTGGATCATACAATTCTTTTGGAATTGTTGGATGGTGTTGAGATCGGGCTTGCTGATCCGGATAACACCGCCATCGGTCAGGCTCTTGCCGCAAGTTTGAATCGTCTTAAAGACAGTAAATCGAAGTCTAAAGTTATTATATTATTGACTGATGGTGAAAACAATTTTGGACTGCCACCGACAACTGCTGCGGAAGCCGCAGAAGCGCTCGGCATCAGAGTATATACTATCGGCGTCGGAAAACGCGGTACAGCGCCATATCCCGCTCGTGATATGTTCGGACGTACCGTAATGCAGAACGTGCAAGTTTCAATTGACGAACCGTTGCTAAAAGAAATTGCAGCCTCGACAGACGGTAAGTATTTTCGTGCAACCAACAACGAAAAGCTTGAGAAGATATTCGAAGAAATCGATCAGATGGAAAAAACCAAGATCGAAGTCCGCGCTTACAGACGATATGCTGAATTATTCTATCCCTGGGCGTTGGCAGCTTTTATATTGCTTGCGCTTGGTATTCTCGCTAATGTAACTATATTGCGAGGAATATCATGATCAGATTTGCGCATCCTGAATATTTATTTCTATTATGGCTTGTAGGTTTAATTGCTGTTATTATATTTTTTGAATATAAGTGGCGACTCAGCGCGATGCGCAAATGGGCAAAAGAACCACTCTGGGATGCGGCTCTGCCTGACCGCGCGCCTGGTATGATTTTGCTCAAACGACTTCTTTTAACAGGCGCATTAGGAATGCTGGTTCTGGCTCTATCAGGTCCACAGGTTGGAACGAAATTGGTAGAGGTCACTCGCGAAGGTGCTGATGTTGCGATTGCGGTCGATGTTTCTCAATCAATGCTTACTGAAGACATCACACCGAATCGGATGATGAAAGCCCGCCATGAGATACAGAAGTTCCTTAGCGATCTGCGTGGTGACAGAGTTGCGCTCGTGCCGTTTGCCGGAGTCGCATTTGTCCAAGTACCATTGACGCTTGATTATTCAGCAGTTAATTCCATACTAAACGCTCTTGAGCCAGGTATGATACCGCAACCAGGTACTTCTCTATCCGCTGCAATTAAACAGTCAATGAGAGCATTTAGCGACGAAAGTAAAGCGCAACGTGTGATTATCCTTATAACCGATGGTGAAGATCACGAACAGGGCGCTCTTGATGAAGCAAAAGAAGCTGCGAAAGAAGGCGTAATTATTTATACTGTAGGCATGGCTTCACCAACCGGAGGACCTATCCCTGAAAAGGATGAGAGAGGACGCATAACCGGATATAAAAAGGATGAAAAAGGTGGAACTGTTATTTCAAGACTCGATGATAAACTGCTTTCTGAGATAGCAAAAACAACCGGTGGTGAATTCTACAGGGCAACCTCTGTCGGCAGCGAATTCAAGGATATCTTCAGGAAAATTGCCGGACTTGATAAAGAACAGTTTGAAGCTAAAGAATACACGGATTATGAAGATCGTTTCCAGTGGCTGCTGAGCGCTGCGCTGATACTGATACTGATTGCGGAATTTCTGCCTCGCAGCAGGAGGAAGAAGAAACAAGGATTTACAGGATAATGATTAGACTTAAAATGAAGAGCATAGATTATTTAATGGCAAGGGAATTAATAGAGATGGTAGCTTTTTCCCTCCTACTAATATCCATACTATCCATAACTACAACAACTTTCGCTGCTGACAGCCCCCGAAAATCGGCACAAAAGGGCGTCGAGCATTACAATAAAGCCGAATATGATAAAGCTCTCGCTGAATTTATGGCAGGTAATGAAGCTGATCCTGAGCGCACTGAGTTGAAATATGATATGGGCGCAGCTTTATATAAGTTAGAGGATTTTGAAAACGCCTCGGCAGCTTTCGGTCAGGCTGCTATGGAAGAAAATCCTAAAATCGCAGCCGACGCCTGGTACAACCTTGGCAACGCAATGTTCAAATCCGGTGACATGGATAAAGCTATAAAAGCATATAAAAATTCGCTCTATCTCGATCACAACGATCCGGATACAAAGCATAACCTTGAGCGTGCGCTGTTAATGAAGCAAATGCAACAACAGCAACAGCAGCAACAACAGGGAGATTCAACCGGAGAACAGCAACAACAGCAACAGCAGCAGCAACAAGCCCAGGCAGACTCATCCAAAAGCGAGCAGGAACAACAGGCGCAGGCGGATTCAACATCAGGTGACGAAGAACAGCAGCCACAACCTAAAAAAGAAACTGATATGACGCCTGAGGAAGCCCTGCAACTACTTCAGGCGATGGAAAATGATGAACAGGAAGCACAAAAAGAAAAGCTCGAACGTCAGTTTGGAAAACCAAAACGTGTGGAGAAGGATTGGTGAGCTATAATCCTGTCATATCCTGTAATTCCGTCATAAAGAGAGTTTATGTATTCTTATTTATACTGTTTTTAATTAATATACCTGCAACAGCAGCAATACAAATAAGCGCTGATGTAGATAACATTTCTCCGGTTGTAGGGGGTAGAATTACTTATACTATTACGATATCCGGAGGCGCATCGCTCCCCGATGTTGAAATACCCGATTTTGACGGGCTGGAAATTGTGATGGGACCATCTACCAGCTCCAGCATAGAAATGGTCAACGGCAGTATCAGCCAATCCAAATCATGGACATATATTCTACGGACAATAAAAGCGGGAAAGCATACTATTGACGCAGCGAGAGTTAAATATAAACGTAAGTACTACAACAGTAATAAGATAGAACTTAATGTTCAATCACCTGATACTCCTCCAACCACTGTATCTTCAAAGTCTAATAATGATGATGATCATGGAGCAGTTAAGGTCTCAAAAACTAAATTACCGGAAGTTTTTATTACAGCCACTGCAGATAAAAAAACCGTTTATAAGCTCCAAATGATCACGGTAACATACCGTCTTTATCTAAGCATAAATGTTTCAGGATATGATTTCGCTAAACAACCACAGGCGCGTGGTTTCTGGCAGGAGGAGTTTGAAGTCTCAAAAAGACCTGTGCTTAACGATGTTACCATACAAGGCAAGCAATATAAGTCTGCTGTTATACGCAAGATTGGCTTATTTCCTACTCGCACAGGTGAACTGACGCTTGATCCGTTGACGATAGACTGCACAGTTGAAGTACCTTCAAATCGACGAAATCGGCGTGATCCGTTTGATGATTTCTTCGGAGATTCTTTTTTTTCAAGGAGACGCCGTGAAGTTAGGTCTCTTAGTACTGAGCCGTTAACACTAACGGTTCTTGATCTGCCGTATGAGGGTCGTCAGGCTAACTTTAAAGGTGATGTTGGTGATTACCAGCTTAGAGTTGATTATGATAAACGTCAGCTTGCTCAGCACGATGCTCTTACTGTCAAGGTCATAATCAGTGGTGAGGGTTACTTAAAATCAATAGATGCTCCAAAAATGCAGTTGCCGTCCACTTTTGAGGTTTTCGATCCAACCGTTGATGAGAATATAAAAACCTACGGAACTTCAGTAAAGGGAAGTAAAGCCTTTACATATCTCGTAATACCACGTACTCCTGGTAATTATACGCTTAAACCAATATCGTTCAGTTTTTTTAATCCAACAGAAAAGCGCTATAAAACAGTTGAATCCGGTGGAACTTCATTGAAAGTGACAAAATCGTCAGGTGATCTTCCGGATGATAAATGGACTCAGAAATCCGACGTAACACTCATCGACAGCGACATCAGGTTTATTCGGCAATTAAGCAGCCCTCTAAAAGTCACTGTTAAACCTATCTACAATTCTGCCTGGTTTTATATATTTACATTAATTTTTCCCGGATTATATTTAACCGGATTGGGAGCTGAAGCGATCTGGGTAAAACGCACATCGGATCCCCTTGCCGTTCGGAGACGGAGAGCGCCTGACATAATGCGAAAGCAATTGAAGACCGCTAAAAAAATGATGAAACAGGGCTCCACTGGAAAAGCTGTTGATACTGCCGGACGAGGACTGGCTGAATATGCTGGAGCTATAACAGGCATTGCAACGGCAGGATTGACGTTAGATGTTCTCAAAGAGCAATTAAACCAAAGCAAAATTGACCACGAACTAATAAATAAAATACTATCTTTGCTTAGCGAGACAGACCGGATTAGATTCAGCAGTGTGGTTTTAGATACTGATAAAGCAAATGAGTTGCTCAATAAG
Source organism: bacterium (assembly GCA_021734165.1). GTDB lineage: Bacteria > Electryoneota > AABM5-125-24 > Hatepunaeales > Hatepunaeaceae > JAIPJL01. Next base: position 15,043 of record JAIPJL010000030.1, read on the forward strand.
TTTAGTAAAACGGCTGAGGAATTAGATAGAATTAGAATTACGTAAAATGCCGACTAAATTAAAATACATAGCTTTAGCGCTTTTAACTTTACTTTTCTCGCATCAATTGTTTGCCGATAATCAGGAGCTGTTGTTCGAGGCGGGAAGCAAAGCATATCTTGATGGTGACTGGACTCTGGCGTTGAAACACTGGCGTCAAATTGAACAAGCCGGTTATCAGTCCGGTGATTTGTTTTACAACATCGGAAACGCCAGTTATAAATCAGGTGATCTTGGTCAGGCAATACTCTATTGGGAAAAAGCGGCTAAACTAATTGGCGAAAACGATGATCTTACCGCCAATCTGAAAATAGCCCGTTCGCATCTGATAGATGACATTGATGATACTGTACGGCTGCCTGTCTGGGATTGGTTCGACAGGTTACGCGCCCGATTTACTGCTGGATCATTAGCGTTCTTTGGAGTAATCTTGAGTTTTCTGACATTCGCTCTGCTCGGATTACGAAGATGGCTGGTTCGCTCGTCAAGAAAAAGAAAACAAATCTTAATTGTAATATGGTGTGCCTTTGTTTTACTTATCTTTGATTTAGCTTTATTTACCTTGCATGCGCGTGATGATGTGACGCAAGCAGAAGGAATTATTCTAGCGACTGAGGCTCAAATATTAAGTGCCCCGGCACAAGGCACTGGCAAATTGCTGTTTACACTCCATGAAGGCACAAAGATACGATTATTAAGAAAACTCGAAGGATGGTATGAAATTTCAGCAGGTAAAGAAATGCAGGGATGGATCAAGAAAGATGCACTCGGAGTAATTTAAAGAACTGTTGATTTATGAGTTATGAACTAATACTGCATCTAATAATAATCCTATCAATCTTTGGAACCAATAAAAGTTTCTGAATAAACATTCCTCTCTAATAATAGCGAATTTCTATCGAATTTCCACTCTTAATGTAACATTTTCCAAAGTGATGTAGTCTAACATAAAGAAACAGGATAAATCCGGATTAATGGGCGTTTTCGACGAAAAGCAGTTCCTTAATGATTACAGGTCAAATCCACAAGCAGCTTTCAGGCAGTTGATGAATGAGTATCGCGATAAGATATTCACTTTCTGTCTGCGAGCTATTCCGAGACGCCAGGACGCCGAAGACTTGACTCAGGAGGTGTTTATCCGAACCTGGAAGGGACTGGAGAATTTTCGGGGCGATAGTAGCCTTACCACCTGGATTTACCGAATAGCCTGGAACGTGTGCGCTTCGGCAATAGACAAATCCGGACGTAGCCTGAAAATGTTCTCTTTAGAGAGCAATGATGACGATGAAGACACAAAACCCTATGAAATTGAAACTGAAGATATTAAATTTAAGAATATGGAAGACAAGCAGTTTCTGGAAGTTCTCTTTGAACGGATTCCGGAATCTCATAAAATGATATTGACAATGTACTATTTACAGGAAATGACTTACGATGAGATAAGCACTGCTACAGGGATGCCGATGGGCAGCGTAAAAGCAACACTATTCAGAGCAAAAGCAAGTTTGAAAAACGCAGTATTAGCGGAACAAAGTACAGTAGAGTAAAATGATTAACGATACTAAAAACAACAGCGGTGATTGTGAAGTCATAAGGTCGATGATTGAAAGATCGGATACTCTTTCCGAATCAGAACGACATGCGTTTGATTTACATATAAATAGCTGCCGTGCATGTGCTGCTGAGGTTGAGTTTGAGAATACTCTGCGTGAAGTGATTGCTCCTCAGAAGCTTGCCTCTCCATCACGAGGATTTGAAGCTTCTCTGATGGCGGAGCTTGGAATGAAACCGGTTTTTGAACCTGTACCGGCAGCAAAACCTTTTGCTATATGGGGCAGGGCTGCAGGTATAATACTCGGTATTGCAGCGATATTTTATTTATACTGGGATACTGTGCAGTCAATAGGACTGAAAGGACTTCGTACTGTAATGCTGGGTTCTGCGGATGTGGTGATGAAAATTGATTCAATTCTATCCGGTTCATCATCCGGTGTTATTGCAAAACTTGATGGATATGTTTTTACCTGCATAGGTGAAGCTGCGCGAGTCGGCGTCAATCAAAGTCTGCTTATTATGAATCTGATGTTTCTATCTATGGCAGCGTTGAGTGGTATAATCGCAGTAACGGTTTCCAACAGATCGTAGAACCGCTTTAATAGAAGTTAGCAGATCTTCTTACATAATGAATACTTAACACTTCAAAAGGACATTGTTATGTCGTTTCCTTCTCCCGCGATTTATTTCTATTAAGCCTCAATAACAACAATCCTGCATTAATCAGCATAATTGCGTTGCCAATATCTGACAGGGTCTCACCTGTGTTGTCTCCGATGAAAAATAGCGCAGTTAGATAACATGCCAAGCCGATCACGAACAGTAAATAGGATAAATACTGCATTCAAAACTCCTTCTATTTGATCTACAAAAACACTCTTTTGTTACTGCTTCGTAAATTCTGCCGTCATTTTAGTTCCCGCCGGTAGTTGCCAGTCAAGAGTCAATAAGTTCTCATCAACTTCATAATCGTAAACTAAAGTGCTGACTCCACCTGTAGGTCTGGTTAACGTTAATGATAACTGATTTTGAGAGGTTTCCCAAGTCCCTGGCATTGTCAGAAGAGGACCACTGATGTTTGTAATCTGCTCAACGCTGCCATCATCATCCATAGTGAGAGTCCAGATCAGGTTCATTGAATCAATCTGGCTTTCTGTGTAAATTACAGTATCTCCCTCTACGTATGTCACCCAATGGGTTACATCCCATTCACCGACTAATGCCATATCATGTTGAGGACCTGAAGGATTATCATCCTCACTGCATCCAATTGAAAGCAAAGAAACTATTGCCATAAACAGGATGATTGATAATTGTGTGACTTTAATAATATTAAATCCTCCTTAAATTCCCCCTTTGCAAAAGGGGGAGCCTGCGCCACCAGATGTCGGATAAAAATGTCCGCCTTAACCCACTTTCTTACTTTCTAACTTTCTTACTTAGTAGAACGTCTCAACTTCAATCCTTCCCCATTGTCTTGCAATCCTATCTACAGCCTTATTCCAGAAAAACGCAAATATGAGAGAGCCTCCGGTCAGAACTGTTAGCCAAAGCCAAAGTTCGCTTACAGCCACTCCCGGCAAAGAGAACGCAGCAGCTTTACCATAGAGCGCCAGCCTCCAGAGTTCCGCCCAGTAGGTTATTGGGATGAACTTACCGATTGAAGCAAGGAAATCTGGTAGCACACTCAATGGAATAACCGCTCCGGAAAGCAGGAAGAGAACTCCAGCCACGCCTTCAACCATCACCCAGCCCATGCGATCTGTTAAAAGCATCACACCAGCCAGAATCCAACCCATTGCGAGACAGCCGATCAGACCGAGAATGAAAGCTCCGCAAAACATCCCCCAGTCAATGCCTCCGACTCTGAACGGAATATGAAGAAACAGATAACCGGCTGCTATTGTCATTGCCGAGCCGATGATGGAAATGCCTATCTTGCTGACCGATCTGCCGAAGAGTTGAACGGAAAAAGGCACTGGAACAACATATATATAGCGTAAGAGTTTATAATGCTCCCGGTCTTCAACAACCGCCCAGCCAAATCCCTGAAAGACCATCCTGACGAAGATGAAAACACTGGAACCAGCCATAATAAACGAGATAAAAGCGGTCTCGCTGGAGTCACCCAGTATCACCATGTACATAAAAACTAGGATCAGCACACTCGCTGCCGGAGTCAACAGAGCGATAAAAAGATATACCAGCGGAGGCGCCCAATTGCCATCCATCTTCCAACCCAGGACTGCGTTGGCTTTGAAGGCTTGGTACATTTTTGATAGGTTAGATGACAACTTTAATCTTCATCACTTTTTTCATCTATGAAATGAATCGTAAATTCCAAAAACTGTTCAGCGCGTGATATTTGTTGATGAGCCTTAATATCGGTTATTCCATCTTCTTCTAATAACCGTGCAGCACGTAAACTATCGGTCGCCTTTTTTAGCAAGGCTGACTGCTCTTTTGTCATACTATAACTCCCTCTCTGCGGACATTTAATAAAAGAGGGCTCTGCTCGGAATTAAAGCGTTTTTCTGAAATGTAAACACACGAAATCACTACGTCATAGTGGAGAGAAAGAGATGCGGTAATTGGAATCACAAGCGCTATTTCATCGCTTGGTATAACCTTTCCTTTGAGAACAATCATAACATCAATATCGGAACCGGATTCAGAGTCTTTACGCGCCTGTGAACCAAAAAGTACAAGCTTGACAAACCGACTGCCGTATAGGTTCTCAAGTCGGTTGCGAAGTTCACTCAGGATTGTGTCAATTTGTTCATTCATTTTCTTGTCTTATCTTTAATTCTGTAACATTAAACAAGTTTCAACCAGTCCGAGATCAGGAAATAGAAGCGGTCAATCAATAGCGCCATACGCGTCATTACAGTATAACCGTATCCGGCGCCGAAACCGACCATCAAAAGTCCGGTACCGACTTTCGCAAAAAATCCGGCGGTACCTTTGTGCTCCAGTGAAAAGAAGAAGTATAGCAGAATACAGATCAGTCCGAAAACGATCACAGGATTTGACAGCATCCCTAAGGCCGTCAACACACCCGGATCAGCAGCGAATCCCTTGACTGCTTCGGTTGAAACAGGAGGTATGATGGACGCCTGCACCTGGCGCATCAGATCACCCTCAGTGAAACCAATCACTGCCAGTCCACTGTAGATTCCGATCATATAAGCAAGGGGCCAACGGGAAATCCAACTATGCTTGTCAGAGAAGCGGGTGAACATCATCAGTCCAAGGATGAACGGGATAATTAACAAAAAATTCTCTCCGGCAACAAGGGGATCCCAGAGATTGGGTCTGAAGACGTTAAAAAACTGAATCGCGAGCACATATCCAGCAGCGAGCCCGACGAACAGATGCTCCGCGACTTTGAAAAACGGGTTGTCTTTGTAAAGAAAGCTCAGTATCATCAGCGTAAGCAGGGCAGCAATCCAGGTCCAGAAAGTATCCATTATTTATCTCCCTTCTTTCTGATCATAAAGTAAATCACATTTCCCGCAATGATTAATACTATTATCAACAGATGCCCTGCTGTTTGAGCGTTCATAAACGTTAATGCCAGTCCGGGCTCTTCGAGTAACTGCTCATATTCGGCGCATCCTGCTATACCCATCAGCATTCCTGATAACTGACCGGACTGGAGATAGGCTGAGTATTCGGGAACGGATACCGCTCCCGCTCCGGCGATCATGGTTATTCTGAAGCGCGACTGAGCGTATTGCACGTATTCCTTTGTGCCGGGATAACCGACAGACAGATTAACAAACAGCCTGAAACTGGCATAATTCTGCACTTCACCCATCAGCGAGAGCGTGTTGACGTTAGCGCCGTGAAAATCGACAGGAAACACATCATGAATGGAGCGACCCATATCCACCATTACAGCCTCGCGTCCTTCCTTGAAACCGAGGTTGACGTAATGATAACCGTAACGTTTCTTAAAACCGGGTTCGGCTTTCAGTTCGTTTAAGGCAAGCTCTACCATCGGCGGTCCTGCGGGCCAGAGTGAGAGGATAACCACCCTCAGATCTTTACGGAACAGGTGACGCAGTGTGGCTACTGTCATGGGGTAAAGTTCAGCCTTGGAGCCGGGATCGTAGTCGCAGGACAGCAGCACCAGCGAGCCTGCCGGCAGTTTCTCGATCTGCTCGTAATAATCCTTGGTTGCCTGCGAGACCGTCATCGGCGCTTTAACCGGCACGATCAACGGTATCAGCACCGCCAGCGCCACCAGCAGAAACACCCAGCGCTTGTCGAGCCGCTCGAGTTTTTTTAATGTTTGTATCGTTTCAGGTTTCATAAAAGTATTATAAACTTGTTAGCGGAATATCAGATGTCTTATTTCTAACACGGATGCACAGGATGATCAGGATAAAAAACAGTCCTGTCTATCCTTGTTTTAATCTGTAAATCATTCATTCCATCCCCGGCAACTTCGGATGTTTTTCTCTTTCGCGGATCAATCTTTTCGCTTCTTTCAGAGTTCCACTGGTATCCGGTAATTGTGGATATTTCCCATCAAAGTAGTCCTGAATAGTGTAAATCTGCAGAACGGGATATTTCACTTTCCCGCCGGGGAGCTTCCAGAAACCCAAATCGGCGGCTTCAGCGATCATGCCTTTCGTTGGTTCTTTTAAGGCAATAATAATTCCGAGTGGCGCATTGTCCCGATTCATAACCTGTTTTAACGAGCGAATATCCTTGGGCTGATAACCTCCGCCTTTGACTTCAACAACGATTCGATGGTGACCTTCTTCATAGTCTTTGAAAAACAGGAGTCCGTCAACACCGGTATCCCCACCACCGCTGCTCTTAAATGGTTGAGCCCCGATTAACGACACTGCCCAACTTTCGAACTGGAAAGGTTTGACTCGCGCAAGATGAGCGGCGTCATCATAGGATTTGGGAATTCCAATCTCGACGAAAGATATATCGGGAAATTGATCGCTCAAACGTTTTTTTACGAGCCCGATGGCGTAGTAGGTGATGTCTATGCCAATCCATGAACGTCCAAGCTTCTCGGCAGCGACAATGGCTGTGCCACAGCCACAGAACGGATCAAGGACTACCTGCCCTTCCTCGGATGAAGCTTCGATTACTCGTTCAAGCAAAGCAACCGGTTTCTGCGTGGGATAACCCAGCGCTTCGTTTGAAGGAACAGGTTTGATATCCAGCCAGATGTCCTGCGCTTTCACACCTTCCATCTCATCAAGATAACGGATATATCTAATCCCCCCGGTTTTTGAATAGTGTAACCTACCGGCTTTATCCAATTCTTCCATAGTTTCTTTTGCATATATCCAGCACCTGCTTGGCACAGGTGTGTAGCCTTTCCAATCATATATCTGACCTTTAGAAGCTCGCTGCATAGGCGCTGTAATGTCACTAAGTGTATATCGTCGTCCTGACTTATCTTTCCTACCATAGTAAGCGCGATGGTAGCTTTCCTCGAAGGGAATAAATAATTGGTTCCATGTGCTTCCTCTTCCTTTGCAATAAAAGAATATTGTATCGTGTATTGCACCGAACTTTTTCTGGACATTTCCGTGTGAACTCGTTCTCTTCCAGATTATTTCATTTTTGAAATTCTGCTGCCCAAATATCTGGTCTAAAAGTATTTTAAGATAATGACTTGCCGTAGGATCACAGTGCAGATATAGCGAACCGGCGTCTCTAAGAACGCGATGCATTTCAACCAGCCGAATAGCCATCATGGTCAGATATGCCATTAAATCAGAGGTCTTCATAAACGACTTGAATGCGTTTATAGTTGTTTTCAGTTGGGGTGACACTAAATGACTGGACATCAGTTCATCAAAGGCTTGCGCAGTCAGGGGAGTCCAGCGCCATGTGTCTTCGAATGCTTCTATTTGCGAAGAGGCTTGTTTGCCTTTTTCATCTTTAAAGATAATATTGTAAGCTCTTCGACTATTGAATGGAGGATCGAGATAAATCAGATCGACCGATTCATCTTTAATATGCTTGCGCATTATCTCTAAATTATCGCCGTAGTAAAGCTGGTTCATTAATCAAGTTCCCATTGTTCTATTGTTAACACGGATACCCATGATGATCAGGATAAAAAGAAATCCTGTCTATCCTTGTTCAATTATTTCTCCCTTCCGAGATAACTCCTTTCAATCCCGAACACCATCTTCAGTCCTGTCGCAACCGCTCCGAGCGCTGCGCCGATTAGTATCCCCCGTTGAGCTACCATATTGGGTACTTCCATGATCCAGTCAACCAGCCCGGGCATGTCGCTCCATACCATCCTGCCGACTGGTACTCTACCGAGCATAACAATAACCGCCGTAACCGCCAGTAGTCCTGCCTGCCAGGTTCTAACCCGAAAGGCTCTGAAAGCGGCAGATGCGATGAAAAACGCCAGCGTGGCGTACATAGTCGAACTCATCGGGACGTACATGCTGAGGTAAAGCCTGTCGTTAAAGAAGCTCCCGGGAGTTATACCACCGATAAGTCCGATTAGCAAAGTTGCCAATAACGCCACAACGGTTATGATCTTATACTGCCAGTCAGCGCCTTTTTTCGATACGACGTCGAGGTTGATGCGGACTACGTTGGCTATGCCCAGCACGTAAGCAAAGGCGAGTACTATCACCGCCCATTGCTGAAATGTTCCGGCGATCTCATTGATCCTCCAGTGAGGCACAAAGTACTGGAGTATCATAAAAAGACCGAAAAATAAGGTTATTTTTAAGGGGATTTCGTGACGCATGCTCAGATTTTCTCGGAGTTTAAATTGGTATCTTCACCGTTGTTTAAAGTATAGATAATATACCCGTTCTTTTCAACTGATATTATGTAATTTTGTGATATATAATTACGTAGTTCAAGAAAATCCCTGCTTGTTCCCAGTCCGGTTACGAATGGCTTATCCGGAGCGATTACTTCAATTATAAACTGCGGTTTGGAAGCCATTAGTTCTCTCATGAAGCGTTCACGCAGCTTTATTATATAAGGATTATCGACATGATGGTAAAACTGAGTATCATAAATGAATGATGTTGCGAGCCTTGCTTTTGCTCGCAGCATGCCGTGTACAGCGCCGCCGGTCCAATCCAAGGGCTGGACGGTATCACCAGGTTTAAGACGTTCTTTAAGAAAACTCTCGATTTCGGAAACTCTGCCGTTTTTAACCGGTCGAGTCTGCCAATGAGTGATCTGATATATAAAATCCGGTGATACAGGAGGGCGCGGGCCGATTAAAAGAGCTGTAGTTGTTATAATTATCCTGAAATAAATCTGAAACTTATCAAATGATCTCTTTTTATGAAAAATAACGAATGAATAGAGAATTATTAGAAATAATTGGAGAAGAACCCAATGGTATGCCCAAAACTTACCGGCAAATATTGGATAAACCCAAAAAACTCCACACATCATAGAAAAAAGAACAATGAATCGCTTTTCACTCGTATCTAATTTTACCCTCGAAATGAGATAATAAAAACCGCCTAAGATCGCAATTAACCAGGCGCCGTTACTCCCCATTCTGAGTGAATTTAGCACAAAGTCACGAAATCTTTCATACACTGTACCTACATCATGTCCTGCAGAAAGTTGGGAGTAAAGCGGGATATAATTAGTAAGAATCTCAATAAAATTACTATAGGAGTTGATCTTAACCAACCAAATATAAACTGCTAATACTGGAATTATGAATCCGATAAAGGAGACGATAATATCAAGCGTCATGTTCAGGTTTCGACTTATAAGGCTGTTGCGCCGGTCAGCATCACTACCATTTTTCACAGCAAATATAACAAGAAATGGAAAAGCCAGAACGGCATGAGGTTTCACCAGGAAACAGCAAGCAGAAAGTATTCCAACAGCAAATAGACGCAATCTGAGATGTGAATATGGATGTGAAACAAGCAGAACTGAATAAATCAAAGGCAGGGCAATTATCCATTCACGCTGAAGACTCGATATTGGTGTGAATGAAATATAGCTTAATCCCATTAGAGCGACGCCGAACCAGGCAGCGTCTCTGTCGAATCGTTTCAGGAGATTGTAAACACATGCTAATATACCTGTCAACCAAAGGATATCCAGAATGCGAAAGCCTAAATCACTATATCCGAAAATTCTAATCCAAGCAATATGGAACAGGTAGGTCCCCGGGAAATTATATTCAAATATATCACGGTACGGAATCCGGTTGTCTTCAAGAATAAGAAAAGAGACATATTGGAGGAGGGGAGTATCGTGAATAAGCTTCCAACTAAGTGAGAAGAGTATCTGAATGAAGAAGGCGCTGAGCAGAATGTAAAGAAAAAGCTTTTCGGGATTGATTCCTTTTAGTGGTTTAATCATTATAAATTCAGATATATGATGATATGTTTTCTAATTAACCTGCCTGTTTAGTATTTGCTTCAAGAGAACACTTCCGGTGTAAGGAATACAAATTGCGTTACCAATCTTTCTATAGTGTTGTGGTTTTGCATTTGTAGGTGTTTTATTAAGTGGTGGTGGTTGGCAAAATACAATAAAACGTTTTTGACAACTATCTAATAAATTATCACTATGAAAACATTTGAGGATACTATCAATGTAATTTATAAAACACTCTGAGCTTTTAAACTTGTTTTCAATGTCTAATCTTTTAATACTTTTAGATTTTAGTTCAATAAAAAGCAAGTAATTAGCATCATTATAATTTGTTATAATAACAGCATCACATCTTTTACGGTATCCACCATCACAGGATATATAATCACTAAGTGGGGGCTTCTCATCAAATGAAAATACTACATTAGTTTCACTCTGAAAACCAGTTATCTCAACAATTTTAAGCTGTGCTGAACGATCAGTTTCTTTGATTCTAACTTTTCTTTCAGGATATTGTTTAAGATATTTATGATTAATAACTGCTTGGTAATTTGATAAATCCACTTTATTCCTCCACGAATAGAATTGCTTCCTGAATCGTATTCATTTCATTTATGCTTTCGTCAAAAGATCCAACCTCAATACCATATTCAGCATCAATTTTAGCAGGAACAAGCATTGTATTTCGACTTTTTCCACGCTCTTCAGCTAAATATACTTTCAGTTTTTCAATTGATAATAACATGTCATCAGTGTATTTATATTTTTCAATTATCTCTATACATTGTTCTTTTTTCGTATTAAGCATTATAAGTGTATTTATTTCCTTGATTATATAATCACTATGGGTAGTAATGAATACATTAACACCTGCATTTACTAATCTTGCAAATAATTGAGCAACTTTACGTTGGTTCTCAGGGTGAAGATTAAGTTCGGGTTCATCGATAATAAGCAGATCACCTCTTTGTGCAATACTCTTAAGGTAAAATCCTAAATCCATTAATGTTCTAACACTGCTTGAACATTCCTCCAAAGTTAGCTTGGATTTACGTCTTCGAGTTACAAAAAAAAGTTTATCTCTTGTGACTTTATAATCACCACCAACAATTAAACGAAAATCTTTCAGAATATCTGGATAATCATTTGATAAGTAACTAACTTGTTTGTCAACACTATCCAGACTTCTCGCGAAATCGACATTTTCATTAACCGGCAACGCATAAGCCTCGAAGACGCGATCTAACAATCTAAAAGGGTCTATCCCCTTTTCCTTACTCCTACCTAATTCCTCGACAAGACGATTGCGAGCAAAATCCAACTCTTTCCTGAACAGAGCGGCTCCGGTTCTTTCGGCGCTGGATATAAATGGTTTTGGAAGTAGAGGATCAAGGATAATGTCCTGCAACACTTCATTTGTAATACTTTTAAACACTTCATAGGAAATTTCTGGTTCTCCTGCTTTACTGAACCAGGTTATTTCTAAATCATCTTTATTTTTTGGTTTTAAAAATATTAATGAGGCTTTCCCCTTTCGCGCCATCTCTCTTTTATATTCAGAAGTAAAATCCAATTCAGACATATCAACAGAGAGTATAATTTCGGCTTCGGAGAATAATTTTTCTTGAGATGCAAGCACTTTGTAGAGGGCTCCTGAATAATCTTTACATTCTTTTTTAAGCAAATTGTTAATGTTGCTTATTTGTTTGTTTAAATCAATATAGGTTACACCCTGATCTTTGATGTCATTATAATAGTTTTCTAAAGATTCAAATTCAACGAAGTGACGCCATAATCTTAGAAAACCATATAATGCATACGTTGCATATGTTTTCCCGGTATTATTCTTACCACATATTATTGTCAGGTTACCAAGCTCAAATTCCCCAGCTTTTAAAACTCCTAAATTCTTAACCTTTATTTTCACGTTTTCTCCTTTTATCATCCAACCTGTATTTAACCTTTACTTCCCTTCCAACGCCAGCACAAATGCTGTTGTCAGCTTGAGGATGTCGCGGTTTGCCCAGCGAAGCGTGGTGGCGATCTTTTCACCCATGTTGCGGAATAGATGGTAGCCAAGTGAAGGATCATTTTTCGATAGTGTATCTACCTGTTCTTTGGTTAATATACCGAGATAGCAGTCAGTGATAGCGCTTACGGTTGCCGAACGCTGTTCCTTGCCGAACATCGACATCTCGCCAAAGAAAATATTATAATTATCATGCAATTGTTTGAGTGATTTATCCCTGCTGCCGGAGCTACCATTAGAAAGTGTCATACGTGCTGATATTTCAATAGATCCTTTCAACAATACATACATCTCATCACCTTCTTCACCTTCAACGATTATGTGATCACCCTTTTTATAATTACCTACCCGCATAACATCTTCAATCACTTGCAATTGTTCAGAGCTAAGTCCCTTGAATAGACGATAACGCGCTAAGGGAGATACGCCTTCACTTGATCGTCTAAGCTGATTTCGTCTATCAATCTCAATATCTATTTCAGTTTTTTTTCGACGATCTCCCTGGCGTCTATCTATCAGTTTGTAATTTATACCCGGGCTCATTTTTCGATCCTTGTGGTACCAATTACAACTGCACAGTCACCCTTGGCAATAACTGTGTCTCTATCTGGATTTAATCTGGTTCTCATACGGGCTCTTTCGGCAGCATCCAGTCCTGCTTCAGCAAATTTGCGCCTGATAAACTCGTCAAGCGCTGAAGTATCCGCCGCAAGAACATCTGAAGCCGCGAGTGGATCTTCCTCGCGCGCAAGCCCTAATAAAATTACGCCTTTGGTAAAGTAATGCTCCGATAAATCATGGAAAGTACGACCAATAAATTCATGATGTATATGCCGACTATGAATGCGATTTCCGGATTCACTCGATAACATCTCACGCACAACCTGTGGAACACCCGCCGCTTCAGAGTGCGAAGCGAGCAGATAACCGGTTGCTTCATCAGAAACAAACACTTCATCCGCATTGGCTCGCTGTAGAAAAATCTGCTTATCACCATGCATTATGTGGGCGAGTAATTTGACGTTCGGATTCAACGCTTTGACAGTTAAAGTTGCCATGATGGTTTTTTCATCCATCTTGGAGGTGTCCGGCAGAGACTCATCAGGCAAGATGATAACCGTACGAGCGCTGTTGACGCCGGCGCGTTTCAATATGGATTCCTGCGTCCAGTCACCACGTACGAATTTCAGATTCAGTTTATCATACTTCAGAATGAGATCATCGGTTAACGCTCCGGATATTTCCGCAATAAGCGCTACTTGCGGAGTGTTACTTCTATGGATTGCGAGAAGTGTTTCAAGGTAACTACGCGTGATATGACACCATCCACAGAGCACAATGTGGTTCTGATATTTTACTTGTTGCAATCCTTTTCCTTCCCTTATCTTTGCTGCAACGAATATCGATGAAACGGTCGCCGTGAACATCGATGTTAACGCAACGCCGAAGATAATTACAGTAGATCCGATAATTTTACCAAGTGGCGTCGCTGGTACCATGTCGCCGTATCCAACGGTTGTCATGGTAACCAGCGCCCACCAGACACTATTAAAAAAATTGGTAAATGTCCCCTGTCCACCTTCAACAATGACAATAGCAGCGCCACCGGCGGTCATTGCTAAGGCAAGAGCGCCAACAACCCTTGGCAAACTGCTGTTGGACATCGAATGAAGTATAGATCTCAGTTCATCAAAGGACCCAGTAAATTTATCCCGGATTTTACTAAATTTTTGCACTAACAAAAAGTATTTTAATTACATTTCGCGCCATTTAGGCTCACGTCCTTCAATAGCTGCTTTTAATCCCTCATGTGGATCGATGTTTTTCATCAACTCAACCATGTAGGTTGATTCTGAAGTGCGCATCGCTTCCATAGCAGGAGAGTACAAACTTGAATCGATAGATCGTTTTGCCCAAACCACAGCCGGAGCGCTGTATTTTACTATTTTATTGGCATAGCGATCAACTTCTTCTTTAAGTTCGCCTTCTCTGACAAGACGCGTCACCAAACCGGCGCGATATGCTTCACGAGCTGATATCTTATCACCGGAAATGATCCAGTCAACTGCACGGTTTCTTCCGACCAGCCGAGGTAAAATGGCAGCCGCAATCGGAGGATAATGACCAAAAGTGATCTCAGGATGCTGAAAAACTGCGCTCTCCGTTGCGAAATTTACATCGCAAAAAGCGGCTAACTCAAATCCACCATCTACTGCTTCACCCTGAATAGCAGCGATTGTAATGCCGTGAATATCATTTAGATAATCAAACATGCGCGTAAATAACGGCATAGTTAATCCAACGCGTTCAGCAGTACGTTCCTGACGTTCAATACCACCGCAGAAAGTACCGCCTGAACCTCTGACAGTGAGTACCTTCAGAGTCTCATCCTCACGTACTTGACCAAGTGCGTCAACCAACTCTTCCAACATCTCGTAATTCAAAATGTTCTTCGCCGGTCGATTGAGTATTACATCAGCGCGAAACTTGCTGTGTTCAAACCTTATAAAACGATAGTCACTCATGAGTGCTCCAATCCTTTACTAATTGTTTCAGATTATAAGAAAGTATTCCTAAACAGGATTAGGAATATCCACAAACTTAACTTCAAGATCAAATTTTTCCATCAGGTGATTACCCAACGCTCGGATACCCCATTTCTCGCTGTTGTAATGACCTGCACCGTAAAGACTTAAACCCATTTCCTCAGCAGCTCTGACAGCCTGCTCTTTTAATTCACCGGTAACCATAATATCAGCGCCGGAATCTCCTGCATCGCTGAAGTAATTTCCACCACCTCCTGATAGAATATAAATACGATTTACAGTATTTTTAGAGAAATCGAGTGCTAAACCGTTAGTTTCAAGCGCTTTATCAGCAAATTCTTTGAATTTACTAAAGGTCAGTGAATTCTTTAAGTCACCAACCGCGCCGATTGGCTGCTGAAAGTCAGATAATGCTCTAAAACTCAGGTTAGTTAAATCCAGAGCTTTTGCGATCAAAGCATTATTCCCAAGCTCCTGATGAGCGTCGAGAGGAAGATGATAACCTAACAAGCTGATATCTGAGTTAATCAGCAGCTTAACGCGATTTCGCATTATACCGGTTAACGTCATCGGATGCGGACTATATTTCCAGAATAATCCATGATGAACTATTACAGCATCCGCTTTGTACTTGACCGCTGTCTCAAGCAATCTTGCGCTAGTGGATACACCGGTTATAATTCGATTGATTTCCGGTTTACCTTCTATCTGTAAACCGTTTACGCAATAATCGCTAAAGGATTCGGTATTCAGAAATTGCGCAAGATATTGTTCAAGTTCTTTAAGTTTAATCATATTATAATTGATACCTTTAAAAAGACTACTTTCCTTTAAAATCCGCTTGTCGCCTTTCAAGGAAAGCGTTTAAACCTTCTTTTGTATCCTCTGTTTCGTAAAGTTTACCAAAGAGTTCCGCTTCGATTTGCAAACCGTCCTGTAAATTTGTCTCAAGTCCTCGGTTAACCGCATCGATGACATAAGCCAGCGCTATTGGACCTTTTGTTAAAATTCCTTTAAGCATCACAGTTATTTTTTCCATAAAAGCTGCTTTATCGAAAACTTTTCTACCTTTCTCATCGACGATATCATTACCCTTATCGTCTTGTTTATAAACCTCAACTACGGCATTGACCAGACCAATTCTGAATGCTTCCGCAGCGTCGATCATGCCGCCCCCGAGCATTAATTCCAGTGCGATGCCTTTACCTACGAGTCGAGAAAGTCGCTGAGTCCCACCATAGCCGGGGATAAGTCCCAAACCCACCTCAGGCTGACCAAAGCGAGCATGAGCTGCAGCGACTCTTAGGTGACAAGCCATTGCCAGTTCGCAGCC
>JAIPJL010000031.1 GCA_021734165.1 bacterium
CTCGATCCCATGCCGTAGTCCTTGCCTCCGATAACGATTGTTGGAATGTTGTCCTTAAGATAGCGTTTTGATGCATCAAAAATACGCATTACTTCACCGCTGGGGAAATGAACTGTCCAACCTCCAAGCTTATCCGGTGCCAGCAGGTTACGGAAAGCTACATTAGCGAAAGTTCCTCTGGTCATTATCCTGTCATTACCGCGACGGCTTCCATAGGAATTAAAGTCAGTCGGTTTGACGCCTCTCTCGATCAGATATTTCCCGGCAGGGCTGTCTATGGCAATTGAGCCAGCCGGACTGATATGATCGGTTGTTGTGCTGTCACCTGCCATCACGAGTGCACGGGCATCCTTTATTGAGCGAATAGGCTCCGTCTTTAATTTCATCTCCTTCAGGAAGGGCGGTTCCTGAATGTAATCGCTGGTTTCTTTCCACATGTAAACTTCATCTTTGCCGCCTTTAATATGATTCCACTCATCATTGGATATTTCAATGTTTTCATATTCAGTTTGGAATATCTCTGGATTCCTGGCGTGAAGCATTAGAGCTTCGATCTCTGTTTCTGTAGGTAAGATTTCTCTTAGAAATATTTCCAGTCCCTCAGAATTCCTGCCAAGTGGTTCGTTCTCAAGGTCAATTTCAACAGTTCCTGCGATAGCAAAGGCTACAACCATCGATGGTGATGTTAGGTAAGAAGCTTTGGTGTGAGGATTGATTCTACCTGGGAAGTTGCGGTTGCCCGATAGAACACTGGCGAGTATCAAGTTGTGCTCGACAACTGCTTTGGCTATAGGCTCAGGTAACTGTCCGCTGTTTCCGATGCAGGTAGTGCAACCATATCCTACAACATGAAAACCAAGGCGCTCCAGATACGGGAGCAATCCAGCATCCTGTAAATAATCTGTTACAACCTTCGAACCTGGCGCAAGACTGGTTTTAATGTGAGACTTAACCGTCAAACCTGCTTCAATTGCCTTTTTTGCTAACAGACCTGCTGCTAACATCACCTTTGGGTTACTTGTATTGGTGCAACTCGTAATAGCTGCGATAGCAATATCGCCATGCTGTAACTTGATCTGTCTGCCATCGGGAAATTTAACTTCAACGCTTTTTTTAAGTTGATCCTTTAACAGGTTATACCCATGTTTCTCCAGTGGAGCTTGCAGGTTCATCTGCCAGTTTTTCTTTATATCATGTAAATTTACCCGGTCTTGTGGTCGTTTTGGACCGGAGATACTGCTCTTGATCGTTGAAAGGTCGAGTTCAACAACATCCATGAACAAGGGATTGGGAGTATCATCAGTGCGGAATAATCCCTGCTCTTTGCAGTAACACTCGACTAATTCGACATGGTCAGGGCTGCGTCCGGTGTATGTTAAGTAATCTAACGTTTTCGCATCTACAGGGAAATACCCGATAGTTGCGCCATACTCAGGAGCCATATTTGCGATTGTTGCTCGGTCAGGAGCGGATATTCCGGAAAGTCCCTCACCAAAGAACTCGATAAGCTTGCCAACAACACCTTTTCTGCGGAGTATCTCAGTAACCGTTAACACCAAGTCGGTAGCAGACGTACCGAGAGGCAGCTCACCAAAGAGTTTAACTCCGATAACTTCAGGAGTCAAGATATAGAGCGGTTGTCCGAGCATACCAGCTTCTGCTTCAATTCCACCAACTCCCCATCCGACTACGCCGAGACCGTTTACCATTGGAGTATGAGAGTCAGTTCCAACAAGAGTATCAGGGAAGACAACCGTTCCTCCATTCTGACTTGTACTCTGAACCACTTTTGCAAGATATTCAAGATTTACTTGATGACAAATACCACTTGCAGGTGGGATTACCCTGATGTTATGAAAGGCATTTTGTCCCCAATGTAGAAACTCATAGCGCTCTTGATTCCGTTTGAATTCAAGTTCAGTATTTTTTTTAAGTGCAGAAGAAGAGTTAAAGACATCAACCTGAATACTGTGATCGATAACAAGATCAACAGGGATCAGAGGATCAATCCAATCTGGATTACCACCCATTCTTTTTACAGCACTCCTGAGTGCTGCCAGATCGACTATCGCCGGTACTCCTGTGAAATCTTGCAATAGAACACGTGCCGGTTTGAACGGTAGTTCAACCTTGTGTAGCATTGATGGCGTCCAGGCAACGAGTTCATTAACATGATCTTTAGTGATTATCGATCCGTCGATGTTACGCAGTATATTTTCCAGTAGAATTTTAACAGAATTTGGTAACCGTGAACCGTTTTTTCCTGTTTCTTCATACAGTTTATTCAGACTGTAATACTGAGCTTCTCCGAATCCGGTTTTGATTTTCCTTAATGTGTTAAAGGAATATCGAGTTTTATTCATACGTAATCCAGTACTTATTTATGTCCATTCTAAATCCATTCCTTTTTCTTAAAATACACCAGCATTAAAAGAGTCGCAATTGCCATAATCCCTAATACAGCAAAATATCCCCATTTCCAGGCAAGTTCAGGCATGTATGTGAAATTCATTCCATAAATCCCAGCGATAAATGTTAATGGGATAAACAGTGTCGCAATGATTGTCAACACCTTCATCACCTCGTTCATTTTATTGCCCATGATTGAATTATAAGCATCAATCATACCATTAAGAATATCTCTTATGTGATCGGTGGTTTCAATAATCTGTACAATATGATCATACACATCCCGCAGGAATGGAGTAGTCTCGGAGCTGACAAGGCTGAACTCCTCGTGCACTAAATTGTTAATCGTATCCCTCGAAGGCACAATGGCTTTCCGCAAGTTTATAATTATTCTTTTTAACTGATAGATCTCGTCTAATATGAACTTAGTGGGTTTTTCAAGCAGTAATGTTTCCAAATCCTCGATTCTGTCGTTTAGTCTTTCAAACGTCAGAAAATAGCCGTCCACTATAGCGTCTAACAGCGCATAAGTCAGGTAATCAGAACCTTGTCTTCTGATACGGGGTTTGCGATCTTTTATCCGTTTTCTGACTGGATTAAATACATCGCCATGCCTTTCCTGAAATGTTATAACGATGTTCTTCAACGTTACTATACTCACTTGCTCAGTTTTAATTTCATCTGTTTCCAGATCTGTATCGATCATCTTGATAATTGTGTAGATGTAATCTTCAAAATCTTCTGTCTTCGGTCTTTGAGAAGTGTTAAGAATATCTTCAAGAACCAGTGGATGTATTCCAAATACTTCACCTGCTTTTTCGATAACAGCGGTATCGTGAATCCCATAAATATTAATCCATGTGGTGGTTGGCTTATCTATGTATGGAATGCACTCACCGAGATCCTTTATCTCTTTCTCTTCCATGTTATCCGAATCATAGTCTATCAAAGTCATGGTTATTTTGACTTTTTCCAGACGTTCTTTGCCTATATATATAAGTGAACCAGGCGGAAGCCCTCTCTTTTTAGAGACCCTGTGAATAATCTTCGACATGGTCTTTCCTTTAGTGATTTTAACCATAAGTCTTACCTTTAGTTTAACTAAAACGCCTGTCCAACACTGATCCAGAACATTCCCGAACCTTCATGAGCTTTTCTGAATATATTGAATCCATAATCCAATCTGCCCTGTCCAATAGGAGTGTTTACCCTTAAACCAATACCAGGTGAAAAACGGATCGATTTTAGCGAGAAATCCTCCGGTTTTTCCCAGACATTCCCCAAATCTGAGAAGATTACTCCACTAACCATTTTGTAAATTGGTTTTCTGATTTCAAAAGCATTAAAAACCAGTTTCAACTTGCCGCCAGAAGGTACCCGATTCCGATCCAAAGGACCGATCATTTGATATTTGAAACCACGCACCGAGTTTGGTCCACCTGTGTAAAATCTCTCGTTTAGAGGAATCTCGTTCAAGCCTCCTCGCTTTGTCGTCATAATGCCTAACTCTACCGCAGTTCCAAAAGTAAAATAACTTTTACAGGGTACGAATTTCTTTGCTCTCACGATAGTTCGTGCAAAAGCATTTGAGCCATTATAAATCAATCCCGCCAGTTCGTTAGTTAACTCAATATACGAGCCTTTTGTGGAATTGAAAAGATTATCACGTGAATCTCGTACCATTGAATTACTTATGCTGCGAATTTGAGACTGAATATCTGCTGGGATTGGACTTACTCTTATATTTTTCAGGTTATTGTTCTCAAAGCGAAAAGTAACAATTGTATTGACTTTTTCAAAAAGTATTCTACCTGTGGAGACTTTTCCGCCTGTACTGTAAATGTCGTATCCGGGCTCATCTTGAAATTCTGTTTTAGCTGTGACATCGGTCTTCCACTTCGATCCGAAGGTTCTTGGTTCGGTGAAAGTAGCTTCGATACCTCTGTTGACGAAACTCAACCTGCCGGCAAATCCCATCTTTCTTGCGGTGCCGTAAATGTTGATGTTAGATATTTCTATCCTCGTCCGGGCTTTTTCAACTGAGCCATAACCGACACTAACTGCAAATTCACGGTGCGGATTTTCCTTTAACTCAACCAGAATGTTTTTCTTCTTTTGAATATCGGATGACTGAGGACGGATAAAAACACTCTGAAAGAGTCCGGTCAAATATAGATTCCTCTGTGATTTAAGCAATGAAGAATAGTTAATAATCTGGTTTTGTTTAAATAAAAACTCACGCTTAACAACTTTCTGATTTGTAATTCTATTTCCTCTAATTTCGATTTCACCGATTGAAAACTGTTCATTTTCAACAATCATAAAATCAATAATTGCTTTATGGGTTTCACTGTTCACCTGAACGTCTGTATTGACCTTTGCTTCGATATAACCATGATCAGCATAATAATTAATAATGTTATTTACCGATTTTTCTATTCTTTTCTCTTGCAGAGGATTATCGACAGCAACATTTAACATGCTAAAGAGCAGTGAATCGGTAAAGACTGCATTTCCAAATATACTTACTCCTTCAACTTTTGTCAATTCACCTTCGCTGATGGAGATTTTTATTCGTGCTTTCCGTTTTGTAGAATCCACTCTAACGCTGTAATCAGTAACAGATGCCTCCAGATAACCGTTCTGTTGATAGTATAGTTCAATCTGCTTCAAATCCTCTTTAAGTAACTGTGGATTATATAAAACCGGCAGGAATAGCGATGATGGTCTATTCAGCATGACTTTGCTTAGTGTGCGGTCTGTAAAGGCGTCATTGTTCGCGAATTCTACTGATTTCACTTTGATCTTCTTAGGCTCTTTAGCTTCAACGACATTCAATGAGGAAATGATAATGAATATTAACAAGATAATGTATTTTAATCGACGATTTAACATCAGAATTTGATCCTGTACTTAAGGTCTAAACCGGCGTTGCCTCGCTGATCAGTCTGTCCTTCCAATGAGAAACGTCTTGTTAAATAATAATTCAAACGAATACCTTGTTCATTCATGTGTCCGATTGTTGTTATGTATGTAACCTCCATTTTATCCGTTAGCTTCTTTGATGCAAGAAGCTGAGGTCCTGTAGAGTTATTCACGCTAAAAAGGCTGCCTGTAACCGAAACCTCATCTAAACCAAGCGCTGATTCGGTTTTTCGTGAGACATAACCTGAAATTCTGGCAGTTGAAGTTTCGCCAAGTCTATCTTTCATAGCATCGGCAAGAGCGTTAGTCCGTCCG
Source organism: bacterium (assembly GCA_021734165.1). GTDB lineage: Bacteria > Electryoneota > AABM5-125-24 > Hatepunaeales > Hatepunaeaceae > JAIPJL01. The sequence continues at coordinate 5,650 of JAIPJL010000031.1, forward strand.
GTTGAGCGTGAATCTGCCGGTCTGTCCATAGTCATTCCAAGTGTTAATAATGATAATATGTCGGGTTTATCGAGAGGCGGTTCAGAATAGAGGTCAACAATGGGATTTTCCATAGTTCCACTGACAACTAAAGTAATTTTATACATATCATTGTTTATAGAGCGGTAGTTCCTGACGTCTGTTTCGGCTCTGAGTGTAATGTAGGGATTCGGTTTAACCGGATCAGCAAAATCGAGGATACCCTCCTGAACCTGGAATTTGCGGTCAAGATAGATTATATATCCTTCAGCGACTTCAAGTCTGCCGTTGATGTTCGGTTGAGCAGGGCTTCCAGTTACCGCTAACTCAGAGTGCAGTCGTAAACGGGCGAGGTTGTTATCGATCCAGATTTTCTCACTCTCATGTAAACGTACATCAAGTTTGGTTTTTTGGAGAACAGTTGGCAGTGGACGGCGAGGTCTGTTGGATTTCTGGAATAGTGATATAAGCTCCTGCGTTTGAAAACGGTAAAGCAGGCGGCTTTCACCAAGGATAACATTACCTTCGAAATAGTACTGATCTTCCTTCAATGTATAGTTCAAATCAACCGACTTAATCTCAAGTGTATATTTTTTCTGTTGTTTAAAATTTAACGCTTCAGCGCGGGTATGAAATGAAAATGATGTGTATCCGCTGTCCTGCCTGACCGCATTTCCCTCCGACAACAGCCATCCATCCTTAAATCTGAAAAAGAGTGAATCGAGACTAATTGTTTTCTTATCAAATCTGATTATCAGTACACCGTCTTGTAGTGGCGCATCAGACAATTCAGGTTTAAGATGTATCTCTCTGCCGATAACACTACCGTTAATATCGGGATTATTTAGAGAACCGGATATTCTGACGGCTGAATTCATTCTTCCCTGAATCTTAGCGAGATATGAGCTTATCCCTTGCAGCATAGTTAGATCGAAATCATTGGCAACGAGTTCATAATTAAGCCAATCATAACCTACATCTCCTGAACCAGAGAGAACTTTTCTATCTAAAACCGCAAGATCAAAAGCGGATCTAAAAACTCGTCTGTCCTCTGTCGAAATCTCACCTGTAAGTTTAAATGGATTATCTTTTACTGAACCGCTGAGATTTTTAATTCTTACAGATGAACCACGAAACTCAGCCATTAACTCCAGATTCACAAAAGGAGGCGCTGTTGTGGGGAAGATCAAACTTCCGTTATTTAAGGTAATCAGACCGTTTACGACTGGTTTATTAATTGATCCTCTAAAATCCAGTGAGCAGTTTACTATTCCGCCATAGGTCAACGTGGAGGGAAGTAACTCCGTGAAGTACGTCAAGTTGAAAGCTTCAGATCTTATATAGCCTGTAAATTTGCTGTCAGGGGATATTGAAAATTTCTTCTTATCGCCACTATTAATTTCTAACTTACAACCGCATAGAAGACTGTTTTCACCATTCTTAATCCGTAAGGATTTCAAGTTCAGACTTCTACCATTAAAAGTTGCTTTTCCTGCGACAGAATCAAGTAAAACCGTATTATATCTGAAATTTGCTAACTGAAATTCAGTTTGCGCATAAGGATTCTCTATGCTGCCTTGAAAATGCAGACTAAAATCTATAGTCCCTGCAATATCGAGCTGCTTTTTAATAATGTCTGATAATACTGTTAGTTCGAATCCGGTTCCATTTGCGTCGATATTCATATCATGTTTATTAGATATATCGAAATCGAATGATATATTTCCAGCATTTTCTTTAACGAGAGGTTCTGCTATGGTCTCGCTATCCGGTAGTTCTATCTTTTTCAGAATATTGACATCTATTTGCCCGTTAAACGTCTTTAATGAGAAAGAACCGCTTGCATTGTATTGTAGTGAATCATCACTTAAGCTTACGTTTATAAGATCAATTTTTTTACGGTCGATTACCGTTTCAATAGACCCATCTTCAAAGCTGTACTCTTTGAAACATGGATTATCCAATTCGATCTTTAGAGAGCCTTTCAGGTTATCGATTTTTCCACTGACTTCACCTTTATATCTGACATCACCTTTGAAATCTCTTAAATCTGCCGGTTTTCTAAGTTTGCTTATATCGTTAAGGCTACCATTGAACGATGATTTTCCAAATATGAGGATGCTATTCTTATAAGTCAAGCTGCCGGTTATTTCGTCAAGTGGAATATCCGCATATTTCAGGTTGCTGCCATTGAACTCAAATTTATCCAGTTCAAATTTCTCTTTTCCTTTAAATGAACCCCGAATATTAAGTTTTCCAGATACATCTTTAATATTCAACAGACCTGCAACGGGAATTAAGTCAGGTATATTAATCGAAAAAACACCATCGAATTTCTGATCGGCGTACAGAAGCGATGAATTGATTCTGGATTCACCCTGATTTATTTCTAATTCTGCTTTACCATGTTTTGAATTCACAACGACAGTCAAATCAGGAATTGTTTTATCCATTAGACTGATATGATTAACCGAAAGCCTGCCTTTCGTCTCGGAATACTCCGGTGTAAGCAGTGATCCTTTTGCCTGCAAAGACCCGGTAACTCTGCCGAGGTAAACAGACTGTTTATTAAGAAACGATTTGTTCAATTCACATAGGCACAAATTATTTACGTCAAAGTACATTTCATAGTTCACTGTACTGTCAAGTTCAAGCCTCCCGTGTCCCGAAGCTCTTCCATTCATCGAATTAAAGCTTAGATGTTGAATATCAATTAATTGGCGGGATACATTTAATTCAAGTTTTCCGTCATTCAACTGAAGATTCTGCATTTTAAGTTCCGGAAACAGTATTTTTGCCTGAATCGTGGGATCATGAAGATTTCCATTGACAGTGAGTTTTATATCAAGCTGACCGGACAGAGGTTTCAGTTTTGCAGGTATATATTTATCAAAGGATTCTGCAAGTTTATCTGGTGACCCACTCAAACTAAGCAGTCCAGTTATAGAGGGAGGTTCATCACTTAAGTTAAATACAGCATCACCTGCAACATCAAAACCTGGCAATTTTAAGTTTACCGAATTGATAGAAAGGCTGTCATTGAAATAGTTTGCTGAAAGTTTGAAATCGCTTGCCGCGAAAAAAGCGCCAAGGTAATCAAAGGTAATAGAATCAATTGCTGTGTCTATATTATAACCCTTCTCATCAAGCAGAATGAGCGAATTGACCTTACCTGCAGTCCCACTTAATGGTAGTGTTTTATCTTGATAGGTAATGGATGACTGCTTGATTTCAGCGGATTTAAGCACCAAGTGATATTTGGAATCCCCTTTTTCCTCTGTTGGTTCGGGTTTTGTGATAAGTTTGGGAAGATTAAAATTACCGCTGCTGTCTCGATCTAGACTTACATTCATGTTGTCAATCCGCAAGGAATCGATAGTCAGATTATTATCTAAGAGATCGAATAAAGTATATCCAATTTTAACAAATTTAAGATCAATAAATTGAGCAATTGTTGAATCCTTAGAAGAAATTCTGATTCCCTCTAACTGCAAGCGGTTTAGGAGGTTAGTTTCAAGTTTTCCAATGTGTATATCATGTGTAAATCTTTTATTGAAACCTGATACAAGTTGATTACGGAGGAAGTTTTCTCCAGGTGAGGTTGTTAAAAATAAAAATAAGAATGTGGTAATTATAACAACTGACAGAATCGCTAACGATAAATATTTAATAAACTTAAGCATTATGCATGTTTTTCTTGGACATTTTTGTTTTACAGATGTTTTTATAGAAATTATTGCTTATATTCCTATAATTCAAGAACAAATCTATGTTTGTTAAAAAAAAATGAATATATTCCTTTATTACGTGCTTGCTATTATTCAGATGGCTAATCAAATGAGTTTTGATAGATAAAACTGGTTTTCCATGTCAAGTGAAATAACAGAAATACTCCAGTCTTTCAAAGACCAAGTATTTACTTTCAGCTCGAATCAAATTGGCTTATGGATGCGGGAGCTGGATAATGTAACTTCTAATTCAATTGATCTGTTAATTGAAGCTGTTGCGGAGCTTTCGTCTTTAATTGAAGATCATAAACCACAGTATGATTTGTGGGAAACTCTTCATTCGCTGCTGGATTCTCTTTTTACAGAAACCGCAAAATGGAACTATCCTGATAGAAACGCCTCAACAGCTATAATCTATGCCTCACTGCAAGAAGACCTGATTAGAATTATCAGCAATCAGGAACTTCAAATAGTTATTGGAATAACAGATGATTACTACAGACCTTTAGAAACGGATGATTATAAAACCCTTGCCTGGAAATTCTACAAGCGTCTATCGATCAAACTTTCGGAACAACTTCTTGCTTCTACAAATTTAGTACGTAAACTTTTTCATAAAGACATTAAACAACGAGGTGAAAACTCAAGAACTGTCTTAATCCATCAGTTTCTTGACTACAATCTGAAAGTTCCTCTTACGGATTTTATCATTGATGAATGGCAGCGTTATTTGTTCAATCGCTTTGGATTGATTAATGAACTTAGCGCCACATTAAATACATTGATAAATGAAATAATACCTTCCAGCGCCGATGATGTTTTGTGTACACCTGTTGATCAGACTAAAACAAAATCTTTATTGCAAAGCCTGAAAAACATATTAGGCAGATTTCAAGTAGAAAAAAACATTGATAGCGAATCTTATAAAGATTTCGTCACTTCATTTGAGAAATTATGGGAAAAACTTACTTCAGATATAGAAGAAAAATGGAATTATGCCGGTACTGCGGTTTATTCAGAAAATGGCTACAACACTGACAAGTTTACCGAAGAACTAACTAAAATAGAAGCGAGAGCAGTTAAAAGCATTAGCGCCTGGAATTATCACCAGAGTGGCATTCGAGATGAATGGCGGAAAGATATAGAACTTAGTATTCTCAGAATAGAAATTCTGCAAATCTGCCATAATACTGCTGAGACGATTGAAAATAAAATTTCTAACAAAATTATACCGGTATTTGAAAAAACCGGTGATGTTATTACAAAAGCGTTGATGAAGTTCAATCAACCATCATCGACCGATCATGTTCAACTTAGAGACTCGATCATTCAAGAGAACCGCAGACTGCTGAATGATCTGCGCAAGGAAAACCTGCCCAAAATGATTGATGTTGTTGTTAAAGCAAATATAGAATCCGATTTAAAGAATTACCTAAGCTCTGTAAGGACAGTATTTAAAGGGTTATCTGAAAAACATACGATATTTACTCATAAAGACACCGATAATAATCTGCCAAAATCAAAAACCGACGTCATTCCACTCAAAGAGTTGGCATATATAGAACTTTATCTTAAACTTCAAGAACCGCATGATGAACTGCTTCAGTTCGTACAGGATAAATTAAATATAATTATCCGCAGTATTTCGGAGATTGATCAGATAGTTGAATACAACCTCGAAGCTGCCCTTAATCTGCTTGAAGAATCATCCATCGATAGTGATTTGGAGAAACCGAAACAGGTTGTAGCTGAGGGACTGGAGAGGACGCTCGGACAGATTGAGGAAATAAAATCCAAGATTAGCAAGATTCAAGAGTTTAGCAGCGAGCAGCTTCATGGAATCACAATCGGATTTCAGCGAAGGTTGCGGGAGCTTCTTGATAATAAGGAGATACTTGAACTAAAGATCCGACTGACGCGCGCCAAAGCAAGAGAACAGTTTATCAGCTATCGAAAACACATCTGGTCAACACTTAAAGGGATGCTGCCGTCGGTGGTAAAAGGTATGACATTTATCGGCGGATTTATCAGAGAGCATATCTTTAGGATCAGAAGACTTACCGGATTGACCGTTCCAACCGTTCGTCTGGAGGATGTGCTGATAAATTATCTTAGCGAATCCGAAAAAAAAATAACAAACCTGCCTTATGTTTACAAACGCCTTTTCAGAACGGAGCCGTTAAATGACGAGAGATTTTTCGATGGACGCAGCGAAGAGATCGCAATCCTAAAAAAACAATTACAGAATTGGCGCAACAGTTATTTTACCAATACTGTATTTGTCGGTGAGAAAGGCACTGGCAAGACGACACTTCTGAACCTTTCCGAATCGATATTATTCAAAGGAAATCAACTGAATAGATTCGATATTGATTCAAGTATTCTAAGTCTTGATGAATTGGTATTGCAACTAAGCCTCGCATTTGGTATGGACGAAACAAGTGACGTAGAAATTCTGACAGAGAGACTTCTTAATGGTGAACCAAGAATCTGTATCATCGAAAATCTGCATAACATATATATCAGGGTAGTGGGTGGTTTTGACACTTTAAAACAAATACTGCTTTTAATATCTAAAACCGGTGATAAAATATTCTGGATTACATCCTGCTCTATATACAGTTGGCAGTATCTTGATAGAGTTATGAACATATCTGCCTACTTTAATAAAATAATCTATCTCGATGCGCTTGTGCGGGAAGAGATAGAGAATATCGTCATGAGACGCCATCGCGTCAGCGGTTATGAGCATCATTTTAATTTACCAGATGATAACGATAAAGTTCGTAAATATAGAAAGCTATCCACAGAAGAAGCCATTCAAAGAGCGCTCCACGACGATTTCTTCGACGATCTTAGCGATCTGGCAAACGGCAATATATCAGTTGCAATTCAATATTACTTGAGAGCTATCGACGAAGTTAAAGAAGACCGGATAATGATCTCACCGTTGGATACATTTGATTATACAACTTTATTTCAGTTGACACCGGATGATCTGTTCTCACTCGCAGCAATACTCCAACATGGTGAATTGTCGGAGGGTGAACACGCCAGGATTTTTCATCAGGAAACCTCTACAAGCTGTCTTCTACTGAAGAGAATGCGAAATTCCGGTGTACTTATTGAAGAGTCAGGGCGTTATAAGGTACATCCCTTGATGTACAGACCTGTAGTGCGTGCCTTGAAATCACGAAATATACTTCATTAAGAGATGATAAAGATGAAAATAAAACGAAAAATACTTGTCGAGATTATTCTATTTTGCACCGTGCTCCCTTTTTTGTCAATGGCTGAAGCTGTTACAGACTCAATTGTATCAACTCCAAGAGACACTACAGCAGCAGTGTTAACACGGCAAACGCCTAATACTAAGACAGGATCACTTGAAATTTCGCCGCCTCTGGATACAACAACAAGTGTATCTGTTAAGCAGGCTCCCGGCATCACAACCGGAATACTGAATATCACTCCACCTGCCAAGTGGTCGATCTCCTTTGGAAAGGTATTTTGGGCATTAATTGTCTTTTTACTTGCTCTGTTTATCATCAGATATACAACGCGGCTTCTCGAAGCGATATCCGAACGCTGGGCAAACCTGCGTCTTGGGATAAAACGCTTTATACCCATCTTCCGCATATTCGGCTGGTTTTTTGTAATATATATTGAAATTGCCTGGATATTCTCACCGCCGATTGAGACGCTGATTGCTGTCACCGCTTCAACCGGAATAGCCATCGGATTTGCATCTCAGGACATACTCAAGAACATCTTCGGCGGTGTGATGATATTATTCGATAAACCATTTCAGATCGGTGATAAAATAGAAGTCGGGAAATACTACGGTGAAGTAGTCAACATCGGCTTAAGAACCGTCCGCATCGTCACACCGGATGATTCGCTGGTATCCATTCCCAACAGTGAGATAGTCAATCAGTCGGTATCGAACTCCAATTCAGGCGAATCCAACTGCCAGGTGGTAGCAGAACTATTCCTGCCTGCGAGTATAGATATTGAAAAGACGAGGAAGATCGCAATACAGGCAGCGGCAGTATCAAGATTTGCTTACTTAAAGAAGCCTATAGCAGTAATACTTAAAAACGAGATTTACCAGGGCAGATCAATGATTAAACTGAGACTTAAGGCTTACGTTCTCGATCTGCGCTACGAGTTTCCGTTCATGAGCGATATGACGGAGTCGGTTATTCGTGAGTTGCATGCGAATGGAATTGTGGATCAGAATGAGTTGATAATGGGAGAGTTGTCAAACAAGGACGATTGACACCACTTTACTGGTTTTTCGGAAAGACTCCTGCACGGGAATGACATGACGAATTTTAGAATATTTCAGAGAATTCGTTTTATTATAATTTCAAACACTTGCACAGCGAAAAAGTAGTGATTATATTCGCTCTATCTGAGTTCCTGCAGATGACCTAATTGCATGCATTAACAATGCTTGAACAAGTGTTCGAGTATCGGTGCACTTCTTCGAAATTTTACAACAAAAAAATGCAACAAATAAACCATCTAATAATTATTTTACAGGATAAGGAAGTAATTAGGAGTTGAAATGTTGACACGTATAATTATACCTATTATTACTGCAATAATTGGAGGATTGGCTGTATGGGTAATTCGTCAATTAATTGAAAACTTTAAACAAAAAAAGATGTTTAAAACTGACTGTAGTTTTTTTTCTGGGAATTGGCATGGTATACACTTAACTCGGGATAAGGATGTAAAAATTAGCAGACATAGATATAAGCTAAACGTTAATAAAAATGGAATAGTAAATGGGACATTGATAGAACTATCTACTAATCCAGAATGGAAGTATAAAGTTGAAGGTAGAATTGGAGCAGGTGGTTGGATACTTAAATCAGAATGCCTTTCACGCCCTGATGAATTTGCAGTAGAAGTATACTTCAATGATTTAGACGCTAGCAGAATTAGTGGATTTTTGTTTAGTTATGATCTTGCAAGACAAGCATTTTGTTCGTTTTCAGTTATATCTCGTGAACCGATAAGTGATACAACATTTTATAATGAGTATATGGATAATCTTAACAGGATATATTTACCAAAAACTGTTTCACTAAAGAATAGACAAAATTGAAATATTATGGACTTATTATATAAAAGAATAGAAAGTTCTACTATTTTTACTTCCAAAGAAATATGTAAAAATTGTAATTCCCTATGCTCAAGGGATTGGCGCTGGCATTGGTTATTACCAGATGAAGCAAAAAAATTAAGTGCTTATTTTGATATTAAAGTGATTGATAAAGCTCATTTTTTCAATGATGGTTTATGTCCGAATTTATTTAATACGGAATGTTCTATATACGAACGAAGACCTCTTGAATGTAGACTAAGTCCAATATCAATTTATCAAATAAGTAGAAAGCTACACTGGATATTTGATTTAAATTGTAATTATCTAAATTGCTATAGGTTAGAGAGTGATTTTAAAAATAGAATTCTTAATCATATATCAAGTTTAGAAAAATATTTTACCGAAATGGATTTAAATGATATATCTAAAATATCGAATGTGATCAATAAAATACAACCTTTTAAGGAAAATATAGATTTTGTGAAACTTAAAGCTTTCTTATAAATGTGTTAATTCTCTGTATAATGAAATTTCAACTTGATTGTAATATTGCTTGGCGGATTTGATTTTTCTGCGCTCACAACATGCCTAAATATTAACAAACAGTGTTATGCGAATTCCTGTCCTTGATCAGAAATCATCCAAAATCTAACTCACTTATGCGTAAAGTTCTTGTGATTATTTTTCAAGTTCGCAATAGAAAATCATTTTTCCATTGAGGATAGATTTAAGTGTCCTCACCTGATGGAATAACAACGACTTAAGTACCAAGCGAGGGTGCATAACACCACTTAGGAAACACGAAATGCCTGAATTGCTAAATAAATGGATTTCTAATCCTCTATTCATCAAAATCACGATTGCAGCATTAAGTGCGTTGATTGTGATTGTAATTGTGCGATTGCTGATGCGTTCATTAGCTCGTAGAATTAAGGATTCCGATACCAGATACAAAGCTCGAAAATTTACTGCTTTCATGGGTTACATCGTTGTTGTAATGATCATTATCTCGTTGTTTTCGGAGAAACTTGGTAGCCTTCAAGTAGCGCTTGGCATAGTTGGCGCTGGAATCGCTTTTGCACTGCAGGAAGTTGTTTCAAGTATTGCAGGTTGGTTCGCAATATCATTCTCCAATTTCTTTAAAACAGGTGATAGGGTTCAATTAGGTGGTATTAAGGGTGATGTGATTGATATTGGGATTTTGCGCACTACCATAATGGAGGTTGGTGGATGGGTTAATGGAGATTTATACAACGGTAGGGTCGTGAGAATCGCAAATAATTTTGTTTTCAAAGAACCGGTATTGAACTACTCAGGTGATTTTCCGTTTCTCTGGGATGAGATTACCATCCCGATCAGGTTTGGGAGCAATTATGATCTTGCACGTCAGATTATCACTAAGGTTGTTATGGAAACGGTGAGTGAATATACCGAAGTGGCTAAGAAATCCTGGGATGAACTGGTAAAGAAGTACCTGATTGAAAATGCCAGAGTCGAACCCTTGATCTCCATAACCGTCGATGAAAACTGGGTAACATTCACCATCAGGTATGTTGTAGATTACAAAAGCAGACGAATAACCAAAGACAAGCTGTATGCGAATCTGTTGGAAGAGATCGAGAAAAACAAGGACAGAGTTTCAGTTGCTTCGGCCTCAATGGATATAAATGTTGCGAAATAACTTCCCATCTCCCACCCCGCTTGCGGGGGGAAGAATTAAAAAGAGGGGCGTTTACAACACTTAGGGATAATATGGTTTTATAGTGTTTATATTCGTAAATTAGTTGACTTTTGACACATATTGTTGTATATTCACCGTAAGCAGTATGTAAATTAGCGTCACATCGTCACCTAATCGCCAGAAAGCCTTAACCAGTAAGGGTTAGAGTGGGTGACGGAAATGTGACGGAGTGTGACGGAAAATTTAAACACAGAGCACACAAAAAACAAAGGATTTTCTTAGCGCTTTGTGACTTTGTGGTTAATAAACGAGATTCGTAATTTTATATTTAAATTCTGTTGACAAACATGAGTTTCAGGCTTAATTTGGCTTTGTTGAATTTGCTGTGCTATATCTTATGCAGCGTATAATGAACGACTCACTTAGCTATATACATTGGGAGGTAACCTTATGCATTTTCACATCGAACAGCCTCACAGTAACAGAACTAACCACAGACTAGCGACGGACTCACCGTCAACAAAAATCAGACATTTTGACAGTGGTAATCTAATCCACACAATCCAGTCTGCACTAGAAGAATTAACTTACAATCAATTCAACAAGACGAAGTATTTTCATAAGAAAGTTATGTCTCATACTCGAACTAACTATTAAAAGGATAATAAAATGTACATTTCTAAAATTCAGATTTCAAGCTTCAGAAACTTCAAAACAGATGTTAATGTTGAGTTCACACCAGGACACAATGTTATAAATGGTCCCAACAATGCTGGTAAATCAAATCTCTTAAGAGCACTTCAATTTATATTTGACCGAAATAATAGAGAGATACCTGAAATCTCTGACTTTTGCATTAAAAACAAAGACTTCACACCCCCCCAAGGATTGACATTACAGCAACAATCTCTGAACACTTACTGTATCGCAGCTTGTGAAATTATCAAGAGTGCCCAGATAATTTGAATAATTTTTCATCAACACCTACGGAAGGTATTTTATTACACGATCTTAGTGAACGTGTTAAGGAACTTACATTGCTGCATAAGACGGCAAGGCTGTTACACGATGAGAAACGCTCTCCGGAAGAGCTGATCAGAGAAATCGTTGACTCAATTCCTGTTGCCTGGCAGTATCCAGAGATAACAACAGCGCGCATTCGGTTTGGTGAGTTATGTCAGCAATCCGGGAACTTCAAAGAATCTCAGTGGATTCAAACAGCAAAGTTCAACATTCAGAGTGGGGAAGAGGGCGCCATAGAAGTCTGTTATCTTGCTGAAAAGGATAATGCCGTAGATGGGCCATTCCTCGCTGAAGAAAGGGAGTTGATTAACTCCCTTGCGGATATGTTGCGTGCATATTTTCAACGCCAGGCGGATGATGAAGCTCTTCAGCGAGCATACGGCAGTCTTGAGCAGCAAGTCAGAGACAGGACAACAGAGTTAAACGAGATCAACGCTGCTCTTCGCGAGGAGATTACTGAACACCTTAAAGCTCAAGAGAGGATCGAAGCCTATCAGGTGCAACTACGTAAAATGGCTTCGGAACTCTCTCTCGCTGAAGAAAGAGAACGCAGGATTATTGCCTCAGATCTGCATGATCATATCGGTCAGGCATTGGCGTTTATCAAGATGAAAATGACCGAATTTAAAGGCAACTCCATTTTCTGCGGACAGGAAGAAAGCATTGATGAAATACTTAGACTTATCAATCAAACCATCACATATACTCGTTCATTAACGTTTGAGATCAGCTCACCGGTTCTCTACGAGTTGGGTATTGGTCCGGCGATTGATTGGCTGGCAGAGACGTTTAACGCTAAGCACAAACTTAAAATATCTGTAAAAGAGACAGGTCATGTATTCAATCTGCCAGAGGAAATTAAAATAGTTATATTTAAATCCGTGAGGGAATTGCTGGTTAATGTTGTGAAACATGCAAACGCTTCTAAGGCTGATATTGTCCTGAACTGGATAGATCACGCTATAGAAATATCCGTTCATGATGACGGTGACGGTTTTCTGCATACAGGAGATGATTACTATAATGTTGCTTCGTCAGGTTTTGGTTTGTTCAGTATCAGGGAAAGAGTAACTCATTTTGGAGGGGATACAATTATTGAAAGTATCCAAAACCAAGGCAGTTGTATAATTTTAAAAGTACCGATTGAAAATGAAAAATAAGAAAATTGGAATTATCCTCGCGGATGATCATAAGCTTTTCAGAGATGGTCTTAGGATTCTGCTTGAGAAGGATTCGGATTTTACTGTAATTGGCGAAGCAGATAATGGTTTGAAAACGATAAGCATGGCTCGTGATCTCAAACCGGATATTATTATTATGGACATATCCATGCCAAAATTGAATGGTGTGGAAGCAACCCGTAAAATACTTGGCGAAAATTCTGAAGTTCGAGTTATAATTCTCTCCATGCACTCTGATCGGAGATTTGTATTGGAAACTCTGAAGGCAGGCGCTGTTGGTTATATACTTAAGGATTCATCAATTACCGAGTTAGCAGATGGTATAAAGTACGTAATGAATAATCGCATTTACCTCAGCGCCCAGATTTCAAAGAACATTATACAGGATTACGTCAGAATAGCTCAACAGAGTGAATCTTCAGCATTTACCCTGTTAAGCTCCAGAGAACGAGAGGTTCTCCAGCTTCTTACAGAAGGGAAAAGCAATCGTGAGGTAGCTGAATCGCTTAATATTAGTGTTAAAACTGTTGAGACTCATCGTAAAAATATAATGGAAAAATTGAACATTCACAGCATCGCTGAATTAACTAAATATGCTATTCGGGAAGGTATCACACCGCTGGAGTAGATTTTCAAGATTAATAATTTCCTGATTATTATTTACGGATCGATTTATATTAAATCTCACAAATTTTGTTCAACTTCAAGGCATTTCCTCAACTTCCATAAACTTGATTATCCCAATTTCTTAGATCAATATCTGCGGTCAGTATATTACCCGAACCGGATCAGGATTTCCGCTAATAAAATCAGGTTTTTACCGATTGTATTAAACAAAAGAAACCCCTAATTTTGGATACTGAGAATGTTACAAATTTGCATTTTCTTAATCAAAATACAGGAGTTAAGATGTTTGACACCGGTAATACCGGCTTTATGCTGGTTGCGACCAGTCTGGTGATGTTGATGACACCAGGTCTGGCGTTTTTTTATGGTGGACTCGTTGGGCGAAAGAACACCCTTTCCATCATGATTCAGAGCTTTGTATCGATGGGTATTACAACAATTATCTGGTTTGCCTTCGGATATTCACTCTGTTTCAGTGGTGGTGAAGGTGGTATCATAGGAAATCTGGACATGGCATTCCTGCATGGTGTAGATCCTATGACACCATTTGGAGATGGGCACATACCTCTTATTGTATTCGTCGCTTATCAAATGATGTTTGCAATTATCACACCTGCGCTTATTACAGGAGCTTTCTCCAACCGGGTAAGATTTGGCGCTTATTTAATATTCCTCGTAACCTGGCTGGTGCTGGTATATTTCCCATTTGTGCATATGATCTGGGGTGGTGGACTACTCGCTAAATGGGGAGTGTTGGATTTTGCAGGGGGTATAGCTGTCCATAACATAGCCGGTATGGCAGCGCTTGCATCGGTTTTATATGTTGGACGCCGCAGGATTGCAGATGCAGTACCGCATAGCATTCCACTAGTTGCTCTTGGTACCGGTTTGCTCTGGTTTGGCTGGTACGGTTTTAACGCCGGCAGTGAACTTCAGGTTGATTCAATCACAGCTCTTGCCTTTCTAAACACTGATATTGCTGCATCATTTGCGGCAATTACCTGGTTAGTAATAGCATGGATTTTGGAAAAGAAACCGAAGTTTGTTGGTTTGTTAACTGGTGCAGTCGCTGGATTAGCAACGATCACACCTGCAGCGGGTTTTGTCTCCACGACAAGCGCCGCAATTATCGGTATTTGTGCAGGAATAATTTGCTACTTTGCAGTCAGCCTGAAAAACAAATTAGGTTGGGATGATGCACTTGACGTCTGGGGAGTGCATGGTGTTGGTGGTGTGATTGGTATTATTATGCTGGGAATGCTGGGATCAACTCTCGTTAATCCTGCCGGATCAGATGGTTTGTTTTTTGGAGGAGGTGGCTTCTTTTTTAAGCAAGTAGTAGCGGTGGTTATTTCTTCAATATATGCGTTTGTATTTACATATGTAATGTTGGTAATTATCAACAAGATTACACCTGTAAGAACTACAGATGTTGAGGAAGAGACCGGTCTCGACGAATCTCTTCACGGCGAGAGCGCATACGAACGAGGTGTATAATAATTCAGTAACAAACACAACAATTGGAATAAGCGAAAGCTTATTCCAATTGTTGTTTAATACAAAAAGTAAGTAAAGGAAACAGTTGTGATTCAATTTAAGAGTAAAGTTCTGATAGTCGTTCTGCTGATGTTGATGACAGCTATGCCAGCCTTCTGTCAACTTGACGTCAGCGGGACAATGGTAACGAGCTATGACTGGCGCGGATTTGATGCACTCAACAGAGGTCCTGCATTTCAACCATCGATAACCTATAGTGCAGGAGAAATCGGATTATCAGCCAACGTGTGGGGTTCGTGGGCAGTTACCCAACGTGATGATGCTGGTATTCGCGATCTCGATGAACTGGATTTGACAATAGCTTATGAACGCACGGTTGGAAATTATGGGTTTTCCTTAGGGTATATCTATTATGGTTTCCCAAGTATGGAAGGCTATCCGGATGAATTAAGCACTAATTCAGAAATTAATTTGGGTATAACATTCGAAGATATTCCGTATTCACCGGGTATTTCTACATACTATGCATTGAATGATAAATCATGGGATGGTTTATACGTTAGTATTTCTGGCAGTAAAACTGTTCAAGCGGAATCCGTCGATTTGAACATGACTTTATCGCTTGGATATTCAGATCAGTCTTTGGTAACAGATCTGACCGACGCTGGTTTATCTGACGTTAACCTTAGCATCGATACAGAATTTCAAAGCTGCAATCTATCCTTATCGCCATCATTTACACTTACTTACGTACCAATGAAAGAGGTTTACTCAGATTATTTAATTTTTTGGTGTGGGTTGACCATTGGTTGGAGCAAAGAGTAGTTATTGTTTGAGTGCAGATGTCACGTAGTGTTTTACCTGCAGAGTCAAGTATCTGTAGCCCTTTAGATTCCTACCTATGAGTCTGTCCGATAATGACAAATTGGTGGTGTTATGTGTTTCACATGACACTTAAGTCATTGTTTTTCCGTAATCCGAGGACACATGACGGCACTCCAGACAGTCTAATTTACTATTATCGGACAGACTCTGAAGCGCGCATTCTGAGGAGTTGTTAAAGGAATGGGATTGTAGAATTAATTAGGCTCTCAGATATGATCACTTACAATCTAAACTCGCTTTAATATAAGCAATGTGTTCAGCGCCTATCCCACAACAACCACCGATAATCCTCACACCCGCGTCACGCCATTTGAGTGCGTACTCGCCGTACTGCTCAGGTGAAATCCGCTTGCCTGTCCATTGCATTTTAATGTGATCCCAGCCTCTGCTGTCATTTGCATACACTCCTATAATATCATTCGCTCCAAGCGCGTTTTTCAGCTCCTGTAGTGACCTCTCCACGTATTCGCAACGCGTGCATTGGATGAACCAGGCTATAGGATTGACGCCGGTAAAGTGACGCACAGCATCCTTCATGGTGACGCCTCCCAGTGTTCGACCATCAGCGCCACAGGTAAGTCCGACAGCGACGTTATCCGCATTACAGGCAAGGCTCGCTCTCGCTGCTCCTTTTATCTCGTCCGGTGTGGTCAGCGTTTCGAATATCAGCATGTCGCTGCCTGTTTTCATTCTCGCTGCGATTTCAATTTCAAGCCTGCGCGCAGCTTCATCAGCCGGTACGGAGCTGACCGTTGCATAGGGAGCGTCAACGCTGCCGATACAGGTGGCTACCAATACCGTGCGGTCATCAGGAACAACCGAACGCGCTATATCGACTCCGGTCTGAAGGATACCGCTGTGGATCGCATCCGTGATCTTGTCTATGTCGCCTTCAGCTTGAAGCTCACTTATACCTGATATTTCGATATCATTAATGAACGCAAACTCACGGCAGGCTGAGCGGAAGGCGTTGTGAGTATTAGCAATAAGAATATCCGCTCCGGCTTTGACGAAGCCGTCGTGGGTGTCCCTCGTAATCCTGCGACCTTCCTCAGTAAGTAACGCTACCGATCCCCAGAGCGCATTGCGGATGTCAATCCCACGATCTTCAATAGCCGTTCCCATTCCGCCGTCCATGATGATGACTCCGGAGGATTTGCGAGATAGCAGGTTTTTCAATTGGCTGTTCAATATTAAAATGCAGTGTCTCTATTTTTAATTCAGGATCACAAGGATACCGATCAACTCTCAAAGGACAATTACAAAAATGTCTTGATAGATTCAAGATCAACATTCAGTTCCGACCATATTTCATCGAGATCCTTGTCTTTCAAACCCAGTACATCTATAGATATAGCGCACGGTTTGTCAGGTAGCGGATTGCCGCTAATACCGAACTTGACGTGATGACATAGAATATTGGCAAGATGAGTGATGTGGACTAAATAATCCTCTTCATCGGCTTCGTGAGGATCGTGATGGAATCTGATGGCTTTGATCAAAGTCGGAGGCAGGTTCCACTCCTCGATTATCATCTGTCCGATCTCGGTGTGGTCGATCTTTAATAATTCTTTTGAAACCTGGTTTAATGATCTTTTCTGTTCAAGCGCTGTCCGAAGAACCGCGGAGAATTCATCCGGAAAGAACTGATTTAATACAACCTTGCCAAAATCATGCAGCAATCCTGCCACAAAAGCATTATTTGAATAGACGTCAGGTATCAAGTCCGACAGCTTGCGCGCAATCTGACCTGTTCCTATGGAATGCATCCAGAACTCCCGCCTGGGAAAATGCGGATTCTCTTTTATTGAGTAATCATTTGCCAGACAGGAAGCCAGGGTTATCATGGTAACTTCATTGAAGCCGAGAATCGCCACCGCCAGATCCACATTTCCGATCTTTCTTGAAAAACCGAAAAATGAGCTGTTCGCAACTCGCAGGATTCGCCCGGTAAGAGCTTGATCCATTTTGATCAGTTCGCCAAGTTTTTGTGCGGATGCACTGAAATCGTCGGCCAGACCGAGAACCTTCTGCGCAATGGTCGGTAAAGGCGCGATTTTGTCTAATGACTTTATCTTTGAGCGTATGCTCATGGATTTCCCTGGTGAATCGAATAGACTGGACAACTTCAGGTAAAATATAGATTAGATGTGAATAAGTCAACACAGCTTGAATTGACTTAGCTCCGGTAGGACAGAAACCTTGGATATTTGTGGGATAGGAGGTTTGGTAGTGGGTTGTTTATGGTTAAGGTGTGGGATTCTTTTCAATTTAAGTTAGTTAAAACGGTAAGAATTAAAGATGTAAGTACATTTATATAAATAAGTCTGACAAATATTATAACTAATTTGTTTTTCACTATATCCCCAAAGAATATGTGAAATTAAACATCAAAGAAGTTACTGAAAAGACTGAGAAAAACAGTTACCAACATAAAGAGACCAAATAGAGATTGTAAACCTGATACTACTCTACACCATCCCTCTGAACGGATTTCAAAATCGTATATCCATAATTTGCGAATCCACTTTCCAAAATCCATATCTCTAAACCGAATATTGAAAGCACTCATTAAGCTTAATAACATCGTGAATAGAAGTATCCATAGAAATCTTATCAACCTTGGTTTTTCGCTAAACCTTTGATAAATATTAGGATTGGAAATAGCACTTGAAGGAGTATTAATTGGATCATAATCGATATAGATATTACCCATTTTATAGTAAATAAATAATAAATATGCTATCGTGCATAATAGCCAGACAACAAATATATAGAAAAGTGGTAAACCAGGTCTTGCACCATAATTGCAGAATGGACCCACAATCCTTATAAAATCATATTTTTCGGGATTTTTTCTGTATTCTTCACGATGAAAAGCTGCCTGAACCTGACGTTCAGCTTTTCTAAATCCAGAATCGCCAAACCGCTTCTTCAGATCAATAAGAGTGGATGGATTCTCATTATATCTAAGATAATCAAGATTCAATGCATTTGTGATTTTATATGGCTCTGGAGATGTATTTGGGTTATATACTACATTTTTCAAATCAGCTTTATAAAAACTCGTTTTTGAAAGATCAATATCGCTAAATATAGATCCTCTTAGATCAATGAGATCCAGACTACTTGGCATAATAACTCTTGAGAAATTTACATTTTGAAAAGATACATTTTGTAATTTAACACTACTAAGATTTGATCTCGTTAAATCCGCACCATTAAAATTACAATCTTCAATAACAGAATTTGTAAAAGAAGAATTATCTATTTTAAGTCCAGAAAAATCAATCTCTTTTAACTCACAATCAATAAAGGTGACTGATTCCACATTACAATTCCTGAATGATATTTTTTCAATACTTGATTTTACAAAATTCAAATATCTTAATGATGCACCGGTTAAATCCAAGTTTAGTAAAGTTGAATTTTCAATAATTGTACTATCCATAATAGCAAATCTAAGAATGATACCATCAAAAGTTTTATTTGCAAATCTTGATTTTATTAGATTTGCACATCTTTTATCGTCTGTAATCTTGTCTTCATCTGATATTTGATTTTTATTCTTCAAACCGAATTCGTCAAGCCATTCATTATGTAAAGTAATTACTTCATCAAATTCATTTTTACCACTAATTCTGTATATGCCTAATTCTTGATCATATTTCATCCAAAGAAATGCCGTTGTGTCTTTAATCAGTTCAGATTGTAATAAATAGATATCGACATTAACACCGTTTAGATTTGTACCTTCAAATTTTGCATTTTCATAATTTGCACCATCAATCATTATATGATTCATGTCAGCATATTTGAAATTACAGCCCATTAGTTTTGATGCGCTAAATCTTGACCTCATCAATTTCGCACCCATCAGATTAGCACCTATTAATGAAGCACCACTAAAATCAATTGTATCCAATATTGCAAACCTAAGATCTACTGAATCAAGATATGTGTGTATGAAGCGCGATTTTGATAATCGAGCTCTTCGAGGATCGTCTTTAAGCGGTATTTCTTCTAAGCCTTTTACATCACTTACATCAAGTTCTAATAGACCTGTTTCAAGAAGCCATTCATGATGATTAGCTAAAATACTATCAAGACTTGTCCTTTCTTTAGTAATCCATTGATTTGAATCAGGATTGTACACGCACCACCATGAACGTGCAAAAAGAATGTTTGAATTAAAGGTTAGGAAAAATACTAAGAAACAATAAAACAATAATCTTACGATTTTAGATAATCTGCACATTATTCACCTTACTAAATAAATTCTTTTAATCCTATCATTCAGATGTAACTTTTTTACAAAATACCGTTTTTAGGTTGAAGATCAAAATTGATCTAAGCTTATATAAGCTGCTAATTAACAAAATCCCCCCTAACCAACCCCATCACATAAACATCGTTATATGTTTTTCCATCGAAGTAGGCTTCGCGTTTCAGTCCTTCCTGTTTGAAGCCGAGTCCTTTCAGGAGCTTCAGGCTGGCGGTGTTGGGCAGGAAGACTTCGGCGTCTGCGCGGTGTAGCCCTAAAGCAAAAGCTTGGGTCAGGAAGGCTCTCAGGGCGTCTTTCATGTAACCTTTGTGACGGTGCTCCGCCATCGAAAAGCGCAGCCAGGCGAACTCCTTGTTTTCGTCCATCCAGTTGATGCGGATGTAGCCTATAGGTTTATCGGTCGCTTTAAATACGATAATCAGGTATATTTGCATGTCAGATTCGACCGCCCTGATGATGTCCTCCCGCTCCGCTTCGACGGTGGTCTGATGGTCGTATCCGAGCGCCATTTCCCTGATCAGCGGATCCTGCTTCCAGCGGTAGATTAGCTTAGCATCATCTTCGCAGACTTCCCGCAGATAGACGGACGATCCTTCGGTGTAGATTTTGGGTTTAGGTTGCATGGATTTTCATTAAATAATAGGATTTTCAGGTAGGATAAATAATATCGTCAGGATATGCAAGGGAATAGATGGGAATTGCGGAGTATATTTTATTTTTCCGTCACGTTCCGTCACATTTCCGTCACACCCTCTAACCCTTGCTGGGCAAGGCTTTCCGGCGATTCTGTGACGATGTGACGATAATTTTAAGTGCCTGGATTCTTTGCCGAAAACTGCCGCGAGTTTGACTTTTATTCTGGATTCCGGTTTTCACCGGAATGACATAGCACAACAGTTTAAATAGATTACTGGTACACATGACGATACTTTGATTTATGTAAACTCCACTCCTACAAAATGTGCCTGACAACCTCACCTTCGACCATGTAGATAACGTCTTCGGCGATGTTAGTCACGAGGTCTGATGTTCGCTCAAGGTTGCGTGAAATAGACAGGAGGCTGATCAAACAATCGACAAGTTCCGGCTCGTTTTTAATTTTTTGCTGAATATAGTCATACATCTGAGCGTGAAGATCGTCAATGATGTCATCATCATTGATTACTTCACGTGCAAGGTCCGTATTCATGTTTACCAGAGCATCAAGGCTTCGCTTCAGCATAGATTCGGTGAGATTGACGATTAATATCAGGTTTTCAGGAATTTCAACCTTTTGCCTGTTGCATATATATAAGGCTCGTGAAGCAATATTAGTGGCATGGTCACCGATTCTTTCGAGATCGTTGTTGATCTTCAGGACTGCAACAACGAAACGCAAGTCGATAGCTACTGGTTGATGAAGAGCAAGTATTTTAAGGCACTCCTCCTCAGTCTCAACTTCCATTCTGTTTATTTCTTCATCATAATCGACAACACTTTGAGCTAATTCAATGTCCCACTTCTTAAGCGCTTTGATTGATTTACTTAACGCACTTTCGACTTCCGCTCCAAGCGCCAGTATCTTTCTCTTCAGTCTGTCGATTTCTCTGTGTAAATGTACTTCCATGATTCTATCCTTGTTATCCAAACCTGCCGGTAATGTAGTCTTCCGTCTGCTGATTCTGGGGATTTGTAAAAATTTGTTTTGTCTCACCAAACTCTATAATATGCCCCTCGTAAAAGAATGCTGTGTAATCAGATACTCTCGCTGCCTGCTGCATATTGTGAGTTACTATAACAATTGTGTAGAGGGATTTTAAATCAATCATTAACTCCTCGATCTTCGCTGTGCCAATCGGATCGATGGCTGAGCAGGGCTCATCCATCAGTAGAATCTCCGGCTCGATTGCAATAGCCCTGGCAATACATAGACGCTGCTGCTGACCACCGGAAAGATCCGTACCTGAATCAGAAAGCTTATCTTTTACTTCATCCCAGAGCGCAACGCGTTTGAGTGCATCTTCAACACGTCCGGCAAGCTCGCTGCCTCCTATGGTCGTATTGATCTTCAATCCATAAGCGATATTATCGAAAATGCTCATCGGAAACGGACTTGGTTTCTGGAAGATCATGCCGATACGCCGCCTTAAGAGTATCGGATCAACGGACGAATCGAGTATATTCTGACCACTCATAATAATTTCACCCACAGCTCGCTGGTTCCTGTACAATTCAAATATACGGTTGTATGTTCTTATATGAGTGGATTTGCCACAGCCCGATGGACCGATTATTGCAGTAATCTGCTTTTTATATATGTCAATGTTGTTATTAAAAAGAACCTGATTATCACCATAGAAGAAATTCAGATTATGCACAGCCATTTCGACCGACAGTTCTTTTTTGGTTTTTGGTCTTACATTCTTCGTTTTAGTAACAATACCTATTTCCGGAGTTGAAACGTTCATGCCTGTTTCCTCTGTTTTTTCATAATCAATCTCGCAGTTATAGTTAAAAACAATACGCCCATCGTGATCAGCAACGACGCTCCCCAGGCTTTCTGCTGCCAATCTGAATAAGGTGACATCGCATAATTAAAAATTGTAACTGTCAGATTTGCAACCGGTTCTTTCAGGCTGTCAAACCAGTAAGCGCTGTTAAGAGCAGTAAACAGCAAGGGAGCGGTTTCACCGCTGACTCTTGCTACTGCGAGTAAAACACCGGTCATCAAGCCCTGTTTTGCTGCCCTGAAAACAACATCAAATGTAGTCCGCCAGCGTGATACACCAAGCGCTAAGGCTGATTCGCGCAGTGAATCAGGCACTAATGTAAGCATATCCTCTGTAGTTCTTACAACTATTGGCAGCATAATAACCGCTAAGGCAGCCGCTCCCGCATACCCTGAAAAGCTTCGCATTGGTATAACTAAAAGCGCATAAACAAAGATTCCAACAATAATAGATGGTACACCTATTAAAATATTATTAACCATCCTGATAATATCAGCCAATCGTGAGCCCTTGCCGATCTCAGCGAGGTAAGTACCAGCCAGGAGCCCAATAGGTATGGCAATCAAAGCAGCGAGAATGGTCATAATAATCGTGCCTACTATTGCATTTACCAATCCTCCACCTATCATTCCCGGCGGAGTCGGCAATTCTGTAAAGAACTTGAAATCCAGCGCTCCAATACCTTTACCGACAACCGTCACCAATATCCAGACAAGCGCGAGGAGTCCGATCAATGCGCTCAGTACGGCGATTACTTTTATCAGTCTGTCTGTTGCCATTCTTGTTTTCAGAGAACTCGACTGCATCACCTACCTCCGGCTTTTTTTACTACATGACGCAGCCAGAGTTGTGCGGCTAACTGAGTTATAACCGTTATCAACAGCAGTACAAATCCTAAAGCTACCAATGAGTGAAGATAAATAGGTTCCGAGGCTTCAGTGAACTCGTTTGCCAGAGTCGATGCAATTGAATTGCCGGTCTGGAAAAGAGAGGCAGATATGCGATGGCTGTTGCCAATTACAAACGTAACAGCCATAGTTTCACCAAGCGCCCTTCCAAGCCCCAGAAAGCCGGCTCCTATAATACCTTGTAGAGCGTAAGGCATTGTGACATTTTTAGTCACTTCCCAGTTTGTCGAACCCAGACCATAAGCGGATTCCTTCAGTACCGGCGGCACCATTTTAAATACATCGCGAGAAACAGAACTTATGAAAGGCAGGATCATCAAAGCCAGGATAATCCCTGTCGTGAGCATCCCGATTCCCATAGGTGGTCCCTGGAAAAGAGGTATGAAACCGAGATACTGATTCACCAACGGTTGTACATAATCAGCCATAAACGGCGCGAATACGAACAATCCCCACATGCCGTAGATGATGCTGGGGATCGCAGCGAGCAGTTCAATCGCCGTTCCGAAAAAGGATTCTGCTTTTGGAGTTGACCATTCAGTGAGGAACAGCGCAACTGCCAATCCCATCGGCATGGCTATCAGCATTGCGATAACTGTTGAAATAATAGTACCGTAAATACTGCTTAGTGCGCCGAACTTCTGGGTGATAGGATTCCATTCATCTGAAAACAGAAAACCAAATCCGAATTCCCTGAGCGCCAGATGCGAGTAAAACAGCATCACGATAATCAATCCTGCCATTAAAAGCAGGATTGATGACGCGCTGATACCTGTAATCCATCTGAATGCTCTGTCTTCGGAACTGGGTTTGATCCTGTTATCTGATGAAGCGCTTTCCCAAGCCTCAAGGACAATCGGCATTCTGTTATATCGTATAGGGCTTAAAAACATTAGCGCCAGATCGGCTTTCCGTCAGACTTAATTTCTTTAGTCCAGGTGGATTCAATTATTTCAACTACGCTTTTTGGGATCGGAACATAATCAAGTTCAGCAGCGATTTCATTTCCATGCTTATAACACCAGTCAAAGAAAGTCAGCATTGTTTGCGCCTGAATAGCATCAGCCTGCTCTTTGTATAGAATGATGAATGAAGCTCCCGTAATAGGCCAGCTCTTCTCGCCGGGTTGATCAACCAGAACAACGTAAAATCCCTCGGAATGTAACCAATCAGCTCCCTCTGCAGAAGCCATAAATGTTTCCATCGAAGGCGGAACATATTTGCCTGCTTTATTTTGCAGCAGTATATATGTTAATTTATTCTGCAGAGCATAGGCATACTCGACATAACCGATGCTGCCTTTTATTCGCTGAACGTAAGAAGCTACTCCTTCATTGCCTTTACCACCAACCCCGACAGGCCAGGAAACTGCTTTACCGGCGCCAACGTTTGTTTTCCAGTCTTCAGAGACTTTTGCAAGGTAGTTGGTGTAGATCCACGTTGTGCCTGAACCGTCAGCGCGATGAACGACTGTAATGTCCTGATCAGGAAGTTCCAGCTTTTTGTTCAAAGCTTTTATTGCCGGGTCATTCCACTTGGTCACCCTGCCAAGATAAATGTCGGCGAGCAGCTTGCTGTTTAAGCGTAATTCGCCGGTTTTGATGCCCTTGATGTTTACAACCG
>JAIPJL010000032.1 GCA_021734165.1 bacterium
TTCACCTTCAGCCGCTTTAACGCCTTCAATTGCAGCATTCTTACAAGGCAAGATCATGATTTTAATAATGCTTGTCTGGATTCCCTCCCCCGCCTTCGCGATGGCAAGTCTGCAAGGGAATGACGGACTCTATTCTACAATCGTAACTCGCCACTCGCCACTCGCCACTCGTAACTGCCAATCTAAAACTCATAATTTCTTTTACTCTGTGGTAAATACTTGACATTTACAGATAAATATTGTATATTATCAACATATCATAAGGCTAATTTTGCTCTTTGAATCACAGGCTGTGTGATCCTATCTGCTTAATCCGCTTAATCTGCTGTGAATGAACTCGTATCTCATAACTATAATTTGTAATTCTTAATTCTTAATTCCTAATTCGTAATTGTTTCGTCACTTTCCGTCACATTTCCGTCACACCCTCTAACCCTTACTGGGTATGGCTTTCCGGCGATTCTGTGACGATGTGACGATAATTTTGCCTATGCCCCCGTTCTTTTTTGTGTTGTGTGGTAAACTCGTCTTCCATAGTTCTACAATTTCGCCGAGAACTCGATCAAACCGCTGTTGCTCGGAGCGTAATCGCCTCGCCAGCGTCCGCGGAAGTAGGCGGTCGCTGTGACATTGTTACCGATGTTGTAATCCAGACCGACATCAAGCGTCCAGTTATTACCGACAACCCAGCCGCGAGCCAAATCATAACCGGGATATTCAGTAGTCGCTGTCAGGTAACGCCATACTCCTTCAACTCTTAACCTTCCGGAAGTTCCGATTGTCCAGGTGAACCTTGGAGCAAGACGCCTTTCATCGACGCCTGCATCCTGTACGCTGTCACGACGCCGATCATATCCGTAAGTTAGTCCGTATTCAAACGGACTAAGCGGATAATGCAGAGTCAAACCTGTTTCGACGCCAATTCCGGTTACATCAGCGAGCGTTTCATTTGATACGAGGCTGCCGCGTTTTGCTCGTTCATAGGCTGGAGACAACTGCATTCTGAGCGCTTCCGTCAGACGCGGTCTTGTCAGGAGATTAATCCTGTCAATCGTACCCTTCTCACCTCCCGCAATCGCTCTATTTCGATTGATAATTCTCCTCAGTTTGAGCTTGCCGTCACCTTTCGGATTGCCTTCCAGAAAGTTAACTTCCGTTAAAAAGTCACGCTTTGCCAGGATCGTTTCATGTTTGTCAAACTCATGGGGATATAGCAAAAAGGCGCGATAGGGATCATTTTCCGTAGTTGTAATATTCGCATCGAAACGGAAATAAAGGCTGCTGACTCCGAGTGGGTAAGTTTCCGTATCACCTGAACTTCCCTTTCGCTTGCGGAAATCCTTATTGAACTGCCCGGAGAAATCAACCCTGCTCACTCGCTGCAGCGTATCGGTTACCGCTTCATAGAGGTTGAAATCACCGTCGGGATCGGAAACGTAGCGATCTCCTTCCCTGATGTAACCACCGTTCCCTTCTCCAACATAATTTGCCACCTGTACCGTACTGCGATCACTGCCGGTGACAAGGTTATAATTGACTTTCAACCGCCAGAGCGACTCCCTTGGCGCCACAGAGGTTTCAATGCCTGCAGCGGTTGATGTTACCGGCTCAATGGAAGCGCTGCTGTAAGTCTGATAATACCTGAGCATATTGAGAGAGATTCCTCCCCAGGGAACCTGCCTGAGCTGCCAGGCGCTGTTCAAAGTTCTCGTATCTGAAAAATGTTTCGTTCCGTTTCTATTCAAATCATCATCAAAGCGGTATTTGAACCTAAGATCAAGTTGCTGATATGATGTAAGATCTATCTCTAAACCCGCAGTATGCTCAAGGTATTGGTTCCCGTCAAGAGGCGCCGCTCCACCAACTTGTTTCTTCTCCATGCTTAATGAATACATAGGACGCAGCCTGCCGGTTTCACGATATGCGCTGCCGAATGCTCTCAGCGCTTGACTATTGACACCGTTTAGCTTATTCTCACCGTTAATCTGATCAATCTGGGTAGATATATTCAATTGTTTCAAATCCCAATCTGTGCCGATTCCCAACCGGTTGCCTTTGTAATCAGCGCCTCTTTCGATGTAACCGCCGTTTAATTTCAATCTGAGAATTTCAATCGGACGAACACTGCCGCCGCCATTGATTTCAGTCTCTGAAGTTGTACTGTCTTCCGGTAAATTCCAGGTGTAATTGTAATCTACATCATTGTTCCTGTTTATGGGATGAAACCGCTCGTCTTCATGGCGAACTGAAGCGTTCAATGTAACCGTTTCCGATTCATCAGCATTCCAATCACCTGTCCAAAACCAGGCTGCTCCATTATTATCATCATCGTTTATTGATGATAGAGTATTACGGTCATAACTTGAGAAAGCGGCTTCGGCGGACATAGACAGCCTGCCGGTTTCGTACTTAGTCACAACGTCCAACAGATTCGTCTTGTCAGGCAGTGGTATAAGCTGAACCGGAGCCCATTCACCCGAATCCAGTCCCACCCATTCGTAGTAAAACGCCTGTAAGTCTGTGTCATATATCCTTGAGTACCCGCCTCCGATTTGCTGCGAAAAAACGACGTTCAGGTAACCGGTTGGATGTCCAATGCTGTCCGGCTGGGAAAATACAAGGATACTGTCTCCATTGTCAGTTCTCCATAGGTAGTCACCCTGATTCATGCCAACCGAATCAATCCCCGATATAAATGCGCCGAACGGATTATCACCAACGACTTCCAATGCATTCCGGCTTTCATCAGTCCATTCAAAGGCGAGAGGATTTTCCTTATCCCTGCCTTCTGAGATGACCGCGGCTGAAAAACTCAAACCGGAATTGCTTAGATTTGGGGCTTCACCTGATGCAGCATAGAAATAGCGCGGGTAAATATCATCGCTGTATTCGTACTCAGCTTCAATGCGTGAATCCGATCTGATAGGATGCTGGGGATTGAAGGTGATTCTCCCCCGGCTGTAATCCATTTCATAGTCGGCTCTTCTGCCCCGTCTCAGTAAAACGCCATTCAGATATACTCTTTCTGAGCCTGATACAACTGTAACACCAGGATTGCCGTTTTGATCGGAAAGCTCATAGGGTCCAAGATCACCGTCGCGACCAAAGAAACTGACGGAGTTATACGAATTGTTACCTCCGGCAGCGGCGAGATCACTCCTGACGGCAGAATAATCTACAGCAATATTTCCACCCTTTAAGCGTCGTTCAAACGAAGCATAGCGACCTTTGTTCCAGCTTAGATCCCAGTCACCGAGTCTTGCGTTGAGATGTGGGGTGTTGACTTGAAACAGCAGCTTATCCAATTCAGCGAGACTTACAGACGCGCCTTCCTTTGTTGCTGGCATGTTACGATCATCGATTATCGCATCTACTTCCATATCCGGCTTTGGTCGCCCTGAGAGTTCAAGATGCAGCCCGGATGTTACGCCTCCTTCCGAACCGCTTCCGAAGCGCACTCCGCGTGTAATAGAGCCTGAGCGTCGCATATTCTGCCATGAAGACATTGGATCGACAGATCGCTTCTTTGTTTTAATCCTTTCCTTATCTGTCAAAATAGCAGAAGAGTCGCGTTCCGTAAGGTGAAACCGTTGATAATTAAGTGAGTCAACAACAGCAACTGAAACGTATCTGACAGTAATGGAATCACCTGAAACAATCTTTGCATGTGACAGGAAAGTGATTAATTGGAGAGAATCTTTGTACACAAAATCATTTTTGAAAATCGGAAGACTGTCGTTCAAAGTCAATTCAAGGCTGGACGATAATAACCAGGGATCGGTTAGGGTAATTGTCAAACTGTCGGAAACAGTGTATTTACCTTCTTTTATTCCTCCACCTTCAGGAAGGTTATCAAATTGCTGCGCTATTGAAATAACAAGCAGAACGGCTGTCAGGTAGGTTGACAATCAGGGGCGCTCAGTTGACGCTCTCTGGATTTTAAGCTTCAACACATTCCCATCAAATCCAGAGAGTACATAAAGGAAATCATTATTATCATAAGTTACATCTATTGCAGGGAATGCATTCCACGCTCGCAGGCTGTCCGAAGGCAGCAAGAATGACCCTGTCTTTGTTTTAAGTGGTATACATTCCAGATAATCTCCCGCAATCCAGATTTCACGGTCAGACACAGCAATTCCTGACGCAGCTTTTAAACGAAGTGGAATTTTGCGCGAATTACTCCCATTTGGATTGGATAACAACAGATAATCTTTATTAAGTATAACAAGTTTATCAATCTGCGAATTATACCTGATTCTTCTGGGATTAGTGAGCTTTCCTGAACCGGATGGAGACCAGTTATACTTAACCACAATGCCATCGCGATCGATCTTCCATAAATCGTCATCGGCGCGGTTTAATACAAACAGGTTGCCGTCCATACTGCGACAGATTGACAGCGGTTCAAATCTCTCGTTGTTTAATTTTGGGATTATAGAAGGCATTTGTTGAAGACGACGATCTAAATGAAAAATATGATCATTCCAGGGATCAACCATGAACAATCCAAGTCCTCCATCGGGAGCAAGATCAGAAGGCGCAGCGGAAATTCCTTGAGGATTGCTAAATTCTTGACTTTTCGTTTTACCAGACTGCCATACAATTATGCGAAGAGGCGCATCATACAGAGCGTATATCGTACCACCAGCGCTTTTTGTTAAGGCAATTCCGGGTGTGGCAGGCTCGATATTGCATTCCAGCACATTTGTTTTATTCAGTCCGGTTACATCACTGCCTTTATATTCAGATCGGCTGGTAGTAATAATAATAGAGAGAAAAAGCCAGGTCAATACCCAACTTTTCCATTTAATTACTTTAATCCGAGAGTACAATTATTCCCCGTAGGGTGGCTTTGACAAGGCATCCTTATAAAGATTATAATAAACCTTAGCAACATCTTTCCAATTGAAATCTGATTCCATGCCTTTTATCTGAAGTTTCAACCACATATCTTTTTGTTGAAAACAATTAAGCGCTCGATTTAAAGCAATCATCATATCGTCGCCCGTTGCATTACCGAATGTAAAACCATTTGCATTTTCCTCAGATTTGTCTATATCAATAACGGTATCGGCGAGTCCGCCGGTATTCCTGACAACAGGTACTGTCCCGTAAAGGAGTCCGTACATCTGATGATATCCGCAAGGCTCGCAAATCGACGGCATCAATAAAATATCAGCGCCGGCAATAATCTGGTGCTCAAGTTTAACATTCGTATCAAATGTAATTGAAACCTTATCCGGGTATTTTTCTGCTAATGTTTGAAGAAAACTCTCATATTTAGGCTCACCCAAACCAAGGAAAACAAATCTCACTGGAAGCGACATCAAAGCCTCTTCCTGCTCAATTAAAAGTTCCAATCCGTGCCCTTCAACCAAACGGTTGACCATTGCTATAAGCGGTATATCTTCCGAGAATGGCATATTAAGCTTCTGCAGTAGGATTCGTTTATTGGCGGCTTTACCTTCAGTAACATCATTAATGGTATAGCGAACTTGAATGGAACGATCATTTTCCGGATTCCAATGATCGCCATCTACTCCATTCAAAACACCTAGTATATCACACTTTCTGTCTTCAATCGCTTGGTTAAAACCATCTTCATCATTACTGACACTGCAAATATCTTCAGCAAAAGACGGACTGACCGTGACTATCTTATCGGCGGTAGAAATGCCCGCCTTCAGAAAACATATCTCACCGTTTAGCAAAAGAGTTTGATCATCGTTAATTTCACCTTTCTCATATCCGATATCCTTGACAAACTCAGGTGAAACCATACCCAGGTTTTCTAATTGATGAATATGTAATACGGTTCGAGTATTAAGATAAGTGTCTCGATAAGTTTCGTTTCTTTTAATGAGATAGGGGACAAGAGCGCTCTGCCAGTTATTGCAGTGAATAATATCAGGTATCCATTTAAGCGCCATCATTAACTGTAGAGCAGCATGATTTAGTAAAGCATATCCTGTAAATTCGTCAGGATTATTATTACCATTAAAGAAACTATCAGGAAGTGGTTTTTCATAATGTTCAGGATTTTCAAGAAAATACACCTGAACTTTCGAGCCGGTTATAAATCCTGATTTTACCGAACAGGAAAAGTTTTTATCACCTACACTGATCTCCATATCCCGTAGTCTGGAAACTTCTCGAAGACCATAACGACGTTCTCGAATGCTTTTATAGCGAGGAGTAACCAACCTAACTTCATGACCAATAGATTTAAGCGCTTTTGGTAATGAACAGGCTACATCACTAAACGGAGCAGTACGTGAAAATGGTGATACTTCACTGGATAAGAAAAGAATTTTCAGGTTATCCTCCACTATGATTCTTAACGAAACGCTTCACAGCGATTTCTACCGGTTTTTTTCGCTCGGTAGAGTGCAACATCTGAGCGATTTATCAATTCATTAATATCTTCGACGTCTTTGGTGTTTGAAGCAATTCCAAGACTGAGAGTGAGTTTTCCATTTGGTTGTCTCTCTCTATACTTAAATGGATACTCCTCAATTGTCTGGCGAATTTTTTCTGCAACGACCATACCTCTTTCAAGGTTTGCTTCAGGGAGGATAATCGCAAATTCCTCTCCACCATATCTGGAAACAAAATCAACCTCTCGCACACATTTTATAAGTAATTCTGAGACCTTGGTTAAGACACTATCACCACGAAGATGCCCAAATGAATCATTATAGTTCTTAAAAAAATCGATGTCTATCATAATCAAAGTTAGACTGCTGTTGTAACGTTGAGCCCTTTTAAACTCACGTGTAAGCTGTTCTGTGAAAAAGCGGCGATTAAAAAGGTTAGTTAAACCATCCATCGTAGCCATACGCTTCATCAATGAATGTACTTTCATATTTTCAATTGAGCGAGCAAGCACGTATCCGATTGTCTCCATTCCGGTAAGATATTCAGCAGTGAAATGATCCGCATCATGGGCAAATAATTTCAACAGACCGTTAGGTTTTTTCTGATAGACAAGCGGGACAACAACACCGGATTGAAATCCCATATACTTCATAAGACGTGGATTCATAAGTGTCTTTTCAGCAACACTACTATCCACAAGCACAGGCTTACGACCTTTCAGTATTTCCAAACGTCTTTCGGGTCGCATTATAACAGTTAACAACTGTCCACCGAAAGTAGTATCGTTTCGATGATGGACTGCTGTAACATCAAATTTTCGACCACGTCCTTCAATTATCTGTATCTCAAGATAATCGAAACCTATTGTATTTTTCAACACCTGGGAAATTGCAGCAAAAAGCCTACCCGTATCAAGCTCCCAGCCAACTGCTTCCTGTACTTTATTCAGCAATTGCAGCCATTTTATGCGACTCTCATTCTCGCGCTGCTGTTTTTCAATCTCTATTATTATTTTTGGGAGTTTATTCTCCCAGAAATACTCACACATTTCATTCTTTGAATCCGATTTCAGCAGCTTTTTAGCTTTCTTGAGCCAGTTAAATACCTCATCTTCTTCATCTAAATGACCATTAATAAGTTTTTTAACCGATCTTAGACACTCAAGTACTTCATTATTAGTAAAACAGAGAATTGTTGTCCATGTATTATTTCTGGATTTAGAACTGTTACTACTATTTTCCGACCAGGCTGATATGAATACGCAAGGTTTTTTGCTGACTAATACTAACAGGAGTTCATCTCTTAACTTATGACGCTGAGGTAGCTTACTACCATGCTGAAGTTCGAATTTCCTTGAATCACTCTCGCTTTGTTTACAAATATATAACTCGTTTGCACCAGGTTTTTGAGAAAGATTGAGATTTTCCATTAGGAATTTTGATAAACTGTTAGGAACATGAAGCAGAATATCACAATGAGAGGGCTGTTCAGCAACTCTGGAAAGTATTATTCCTATCATTTTTAATAGACTTGACTCGTTGAAATCACCTGTTTTAACTCGTGCTGCCAGAGCAGTGGATGAAATCCCTGAATTTGACAAATCTACAGCTATGTTATCTTTAATTCCTTTTTCAGGCAATGTATAATTAACCTATTCGTTTTCAAATTCCATCTCAAGAAGCTGACGCAGCATTCTTGCATTTTTTACGGCTTGACCGGCGTGACAATTATTAAAGAATAAATAAGCCGTAGAATTTTCCTCATCTATGGTTTTTATCTTGGATATCCACTCCCTAAGCTCTGTCTCGCTGTACTCATAATCATATCTGTCACCAAGTTGAGGTTTATACCAATTCTGCTGGTTGCGACCATGAAACCTGACATATCGAATCGAAGATGTTACATGAATATCTGGTTTCGGCAGTCCTTTCAAATCCGGAAGATCGGGAATAACGTGTATAAATCCGTGCTTTTCTAAAAAATCAAAAACTCCTTCTTCTAACCATTCATCCTGTCTAAATTCAACGGCAATATCAACATCCGGCACAAGGTTCCTTATTCTTACTAATCTGTCAAGTGACTTCTTATTATATCTAAAAGAGGGTGGAAACTGAGCCAGTAGTCCTTTCAGCCTGTTAGCTTTTTCAAGTGGTTTGACAGCCTCAATGAAAGGCTTCATAACAATTTCGACATCTTCATTCTTGTGTGTCACGTCACCGGGAACTTTTACCCAGAATTCAAAATGCTCAGGTGTTCGATCAACCATAGATTGAAAGGTTGAAGCTGAAGGAGTCCGATAATAGGTTGCGTTGATTTCAACAACACTGAAATGTCTGGCATAAAAATTTAACCACTGGTTCTGTGCTAATCCCTTAGGGTAAAAAGAATCCCGCCAATCCTTAAAACTGTAACCGGAAGTACCGATTTGTATAACACCCTTTCCATGTAAGGATTTAGGTAGTATTTCTTCAAAAAGCAGCGCTGTTTCGGGTTTAACGGAAGTCATTTCAGTTCTAATTGATTACCTGCATCTGACGCTGTGCAACCAATTTTCCCTTTTTAAAGACAACTTCCGGCATCATATTGCCATAAGCATAGGGAATGAAATCAACATCTTCAGCGTTCCAAAGACAGATATCGGCGTCATATCCCTGCATTAAAGAACCGATATGATCGGCTTTATTTATAGCATAAGCGCCACCCATTGTCACAGCCCATAATGCCTCCGAAGGAGATAATCCCATCTTAATACATGCCAGTGTCATAATTAACGGCAACGATTGAGTTGGTGTTGTTCCTGGATTATAATCAGTGGAAAGAGCGATCTTACAGCCTGCATCAATCATTTTACGGGCAGGCGCATATTTATCCAAACCAAGAAAAAATACAGCGCCAGGCAACAGAACAACTGTTACACCTTTTTCGGCAAGAGCTTTTATGTCTTCATCATTCGTCTGATCCATGTGATCAGCGGTTAAAGCGTTAAATTCGACAGCAATAGCAGCGCCTTCACCACTGTTGAACTGATCTGCATGCAATTTGCACCTTAAACCTGACTCGGTTGCAAAGGAGAATATCTTTCTTGTCTGAGTTGCATTGAATGCTCCCTCCTCAAGAAACACATCTATTGCAGCAGCCAAGCCTTCTTCAACTACTTGCGGAATAATTTCATTACAGATCAAATCAACATATTTATCAGGTTCTATCTTGAACTCCGGTGGGACTACATGCGCTGCCAACAGTGTGGAACTAACATCTAAAGGATGATTATCTGCCGCTTGCTTTAAGGCTCTTAGTGATTTAAGCTCATCTTGAAGCGAAAGACCATATCCACTCTTTGCTTCAATAGAAGTTGTACCGGCAAATATGAAACCATCAAGTTTTCTTTGGATGATTTTAGCAAGTTCATCCTGAGAAGTTTTTCTGACGCCTTGAATACTCGAAACTATTCCACCGCCGGCAGCGGCTATCTGTTGATAACTTTCACCGCGAGAACGACGAACAAATTCGTTCTGGCGGTTATTTACAAAGATCGGATGCGTGTGAGCATCAATCAGTCCGGGGGTTGCTAACATGCCCTCAGCATCAAACACAATGGAATTAATAGATTCCGCCGGCAGCGATTCCCCTTCAGCGCCCGTTTCAACTATCTTACCGTCAAGAATTTTAATCCATGTGTTGCGTGTAATTAACACTGGATTCTTAGACAACCGTTTATTAAGCGGTACTGGTGAAACTAAGCTTCCAAGGTTGCAGATATATTCAGGTTTTTCAGTACTTTTTCTCACTATCTAGTCAAAGTTAAGATAACAAACAAAGCCTTGTAAAGCAAGTTCAATCTTGCTTCAAGGATGATTTTTCAGAGAGTCATTGAACTATCACAACAGACATTCCATTCTGCTGAAGATACTTTCTCGCTGCTGATTCGACTTCCTGAGCAGTAACATGTCCGATTTGATCGATTAAGCTAAAACTCCAATCCGGATCATTCCAGATAAACTCTCCCGTTCCGAGGTAATACGCCTGTCCCATCTGCGACATGCCACGCATCATAAACCTGCCATTAATAGCATTTTGCAGCTTTTCGACTTCCTCGTCAGTAAAATCATGTTCCATCAATTCTTCCAGCAGAACGTTAATCTCATCCTCAGCACGCTCAAGATTGTCCTGGCGGGTGTTTATGGATAGGTTCCAGTAAGCCCATATTTTGCTTTCAGAGCTATGGTTTCTATTAAATGGTCTTAAAGAGATACCACTTCCGAGTGAATATGCCAGACCGAGCGTTTCACGGAGAACCTGTCCCATGCGTTCATTGAAGTAGGCATTTGCAATCAGCAAAGCGGCAGCGTCAGCAGAATCTACCTCCGGAATAACTCGCCCCATTACAACCGCTCCCTGTCTGCCTCCCAGTTTGACAGTATCCCGCCAGACTGTGTTATTCAAAGCTTCAGGATTAACCTTAAAAGGCTGCTGGTTTATATGTTCTACTTTATTATCAGATAATTTGCTGAAATCGGACTCAATAGCATCTTTAACAAGTGCCGATGAAATCGGTCCGCCAACAGAAATGATCATATTTCCCGGTTGAAAATACTGCTTTTTCAACTCAGAAAGAGCAGAAAGGGAATAGCTTGTATCCTTGCAATACATTTCTGCCGACCAGGCAGTTTCCGGGAAGAAATGCTCTTTCAACTTTGCATTACCATTTCGGGAAGCGCTTCTACTAGATGCTCCGGCTGAAGCAGAAGAGTTTTGCCGTGCAATTTGTAATGCTTCTTCAGTTGGCGTGAGTTCTGCAAACATATCACCAAGTAATTCTATTCCTTCACGCCAGTATTCAGGTAAAACCTCAAGCCTTACAAACGAATACTCCGGCGTCGAGTAGTAATCATCAAAAGGTATATATGGACTATCAGAAACTTTAAGTGTCGCGGCAAGTTCTTCAATCCGTCGCGAAATGCTCTTATTTTTACCACGAATTGGTATATCAAACATCCTATGCAAAATATCAACAGATCCAACGCCATACTTTTTTTCGTAAAGCCATCTGTCTTTAATTAGCACATGCACTGCAAAGACCTGTGCAGTGGGATCGCTTTTAACTATAGTTGTCAAACCATTGTCGGAAATAAAGCGTTTATACTTAATTGCAGTAGAGGCAGCAGTATCTGAAGATTCCTCAATAAATCTCGGATATGGCTTTAGGAGAACTTTAGAACATTCTTTTTCGTTAATCCATTTTTTGCCAGTATTAAGCAACTCCACTGGTATTACTTTGGTAATTTTATCGGGCAAAGATTCCCATTCATCCCAGGAAATAAGCGACCAGAGGTGAGCATACATAATGCCGTAATGATGCAATTTTTCGGAGTTGATAATCCTGTCTGCCCGATAATTAAGCGCCAGTCTTGCAAGCTCTTCCCGATCAATTGACGATTTAGTATCGTTCAGAAGTTTTAAAACTATATCCATCACGGGTTTTTCATTCACTGGCAACGTATCAGGAGAGGATACATTTATCTGAT
This sequence comes from bacterium, assembly GCA_021734165.1. Classification (GTDB taxonomy): domain Bacteria; phylum Electryoneota; class AABM5-125-24; order Hatepunaeales; family Hatepunaeaceae; genus JAIPJL01. The sequence goes on from JAIPJL010000032.1 coordinate 11,907, forward strand.
AAACAGCAAAATCCGGATCAAAGTTGAAATCTGAATAGGCGGAAAAACCATCCGGCAATTCCGTCTTGAATCGCTTATTAAGAACAGTGTGAAACATATAGAATGCAGGATAATCGGAATCACTCGGCAGCGGAGCAGGAAAGAATAAACAAAGTTTATTATTGTCACCAGAATAAAATCTCTGTGCAGGATACTGTATGTTCAAACGATTGAAATTGGGGGATTCAAATTTCAAGCGCGGAGACAGCTCTTTAGGTGGAAAAGCTTTCATTTGATCCTGTAGCCAATCAAAAAGCGTATCCGCTTTAAAATTACCACTTACAAACAGCATCATATTGTTTGGCACATACCAGCGATGATAAAACGCCAGCACAGAATCCCTCTCTAAGCGTTCTATTGATTCAACCGTGCCCAGTACTTCGCGAGAAAGCGGAGATTCACCAAATAAAGCCTCTTTAAATATCAAGTCATCATCCGAACCTCTCATCCTTGACTGAGCGATTTCTTCCATGACGATACCGCGTTCTTTTTCAAACTTATGCTGCGGTAAATTGGAATTGAATATCATATCTGTCAGAACATCAAATCCGGCAGGGAAATTCTTGTCTGAAGCCAAAAGCATAAAATCAACGAAATACTGCGCTGTATGAGCATTATTCCAGGCTCCGAGCCGGTCAAATTCAGCGTAAATTTCTTCCTGTGTGCGATTTTTCGTGCCGTTAAACAGAAGGTGCTCAAGGAAATGCGCGGCGCCCCAGGTGTGCCAGGTTTCGTCACGAGCGCCTGCTTTGATAACAATATTACAGCCGATCATCTGGACGGAGTGATTCTCTACAAGCGCCACGTCCATACCATTATCTAATCTGCCAATATAAGTTGCTCCCGCATCTGCCACTCTGAATAAAATTAAAATGGGAAATAAACACGAAGAAATGACTGTTAATACTGATTTTGACATATTTATTTGCCTTCTGTTAATACTACGAGTTTCCCAAGCGCTGCATCGTTTCCAAGTCCGATCAATAAATCTTCCTCTTCAATGCTGTAGTTGGGTGGCGCTGGTACAAGCAAGGCTCCGACGCGGGTCCTGATCGCCATTACCAGCGTGCCGTTGGTGTTCTTGCGAATATCAGCTTCTTTTAGAGTTTTACCAATTAAACTGCTTCCCGGTTTGATTCTAAATTCCTGCAATCTAAATGATAACATGAGGATGTTTAAGGAATTCCGCCATTCGCCTTCCACCTATTTTATGCGGCAGCACCACCATGTCAGCTCCTGCGCGTTTCAGTCTTGCCTCACTGCGATAATCATCCCCTCTCGCGCTAATAGAAATCTTCGGATTTAGCTCTCGAGCAGTCAGCGAAATAAGAACATTATGCGCAATGTCACCGGATGCAATCATTATCCCTATTGCCTTTTTAATACCGGCGTTGATTAATATCGAGTCATTTGTAGAATCACCTTCGATCGTGAGATAACCAGAATCTATAGCTTCCGTAGCAGCGGCGGGATCCTGCTCTACTACTACAAGTTTACCGCGAGGAAACTCTGCGGCTGCTTCCTTGCCAACCCTGCCGAAACCAACCAGGATAAAATGCTCATTAAGCTTTTCTATTTCCTTCTCCAATTTCCGACCTTTCAAAATGTTAAGAACTTCACCTCCGAAAATAAAAGCGCCGATGTTTCCAATTGCATAACCACCCACCATAATTGTCGCTAAAATTATAATAATAGTCAGTACTCTACCGGCAGGATGCAATGGAGTTACTTCACCGAAACCGACAGTGCTCATAGTGATTACTGTCATCCACAAAGCGTCGAGATGGTTCATATCTTCGATGATAACATATCCGATGCTGCCGACTCCCAGTATTCCAAGCAGTATGAATGTTGCTATAAATACATTCATAAAGCTCTTTCTTAATGCTCTTTCATTCGGCGTCAGCGGCTGCCTGTGATTATCGTTGTTGAGACTCAGTAATCTAATTATTTTCTTCAATGTAAACCTGATAACAATTTATTTCGGTTCGGGTAACGACACTAAGCAAGCTTCACTACTCCGGAGTAACGAAGCTTGTTTCGTTCATCAAATGTAATAGCTTGTATCATTTCCGTTCCTGAGCCTCACCGGTCATCGGAACAAATCTGACCGGCAGCAAAGGCTTTCTGGAATATCCTGTCTCATCTCGCTCAATTAAAACAAGCTCCTGCCATAACTCGCCAACAGGAGCTATCAATCTTGCGCCTATACTCATCTGATCTAAAAGTGGTTGAGGAATTTCCGGTGGCGCCGCAGTTAGTATTATTGCGTCAAAGGGAGCGTTATCAGGCAAGCCGCGATAGCCGTCACCTATCTTTACGATGATATTATCATAGCCAAGACTATCAAGAGTTCGTTCAGCGCTTCTGCCAAGTTCGGGAATTATTTCAATTGTATAAACTGTATCGGCAAGCAAACTCAAAACAGCAGCATGATAGCCTGATCCTGTACCTATTTCGAGTACTTTCTCGCTTCCACCTAAATTCAAGGACTGGCACATGTACGCAACGATGAATGGCTGGGAGATGGTCTGCTCGCAGCCTATCGGTAGAGGATGATCTTCGTATGATTGACGCCTAAATGAAAACGGCACAAAAGCATGTCGAGGTACGAAAAACATTGCTTCGAGAACTTTTCGATCTGTGATACCATCATGTATGAGCCCATCGACAAGTTTTAAACGTTGAGATTCCCAAGAATCGACTTCCGAATTACGTTCGGATGATTTTCCAATGGATGCAATAAAAATCAAAGTAAGAAAAATCACCGAAGTGATGAGTTTTCTTTTCATGGCGCTTTTTATCTTTTTTGCTTCATTTCATCATGTCCAGGCAAGCTGGACATGCTATATGGGTGTTAATCGCAGGCAGAGATGACTACGCTACACTCAGCAAACCGACTCATTATTCGTTCAATTCATGTTGAATTAACTCAATCAATTCTTTTCCAGAAACAGATCCACGTAATTTATCCATCACAATTCCAATTACAACCTTGGGTAAATTTTCAGGCTTACAAAATAATTCCTCGCGTGCAGTATCTATTGATTCGGAAATTATTTTATTAATCTCTTCTTTCTTAACTCTACGGATATTCAACTTTTCAGCTAAGTTCACCCAGTCGGTATTGCCTGTTAATGCGCATTCTTCGATCAGCATCCGGAAGCCTTCTTTTACAAAGGCACCCTTCTTATAAGCGCTAAACAATTCATCAAGACAGTCATCACTGATAATGTCAAGATTTCCACCGAGCCTGCTGAAGTTTTTAAGCTGTTCAAGTAAAACCACGGCTGCTAAAACTGGTTCGACCTTGTTATCTGAAACCAATCTATCGAAGATGGTTCTACGTGAAGAAATCGCAAGCATCCAAGCCAAATGATTTGGCAAGTCAAGTTCTTTGTATTCAGCTTCCTTAACCCAAGGGAGTACAGGCATTTGTCCCCGGATTTTATCAACCCGCTCTCGTGAAATTGGCAGCGGAGGGGAATCAGTATCGGGGTACATACGGTCAGCTCCGGGCAGAATACGTTCAAAGTCCGTTTCGCCTGATGGTTGCCTTTGGCGAGTCTCATTAGGGATAATCTCTATGGCTTCGCGTACCCGGATTTCAACCTCATTTAGAGCAGTTTCAACATCTCCAGGCGGTCCCCAAACCACAACCACAAGGTCATTATCCGTCATTCCGGTTACAGATTTCAGAATGTCTTTATCGGTCCCAGAGATTGTTGTTTCAGATTGGTCGTCGGTGTGAAGCATGAATGGATAATGCTCCAAGCAGGCAATTACCCGGATGCGCCCTCTGACGTCATCGGCAAAGTTGCGGTTTGAACCCAATCGATGAGCAAATAATCCACTCATTTCTTTGATTAATAGAGCAGAAACTTTATTCTCATCGTCTGGCAGATCAGCTAATGCGGAATTCTCTAATTTCCCGCTCAGATCAAATCTTGCCGTTTGCAGGTTTTCTTTATTAATACCGCGTTCTGCTAACTTATCGCGTAAATTAAGCAGGCTGTATTGACGAAATGCTTCGTAGAAAACAAGATCAGGAATTAAAGGAAGCTGAGGCACGCCTTTGATTTCAATGCGTGTACCACCATTAACGGAGACGTTCACGTCCTGACGTACGCTGCCAATGCCGCGTCTGATTTTGCCGGTTGTACGCAGCAATCTGCCGAGTTGAACTCCAACTTCATAAGCTTCCTGAGGATCGAGCATATCAGGACCGGTTACTACCTCTATCAAAGGCATCGCCAGCCTGTCGGTTGCATAGATGCGTCTGTGTCCGACGTCTGATATTTCACGGCAGGCATCTTCTTCAAGCGCTAATTGAATGATGCTGATCTTCTTATCTTTGTAAGGAATCCAGCCGTTTACTCCAATAATTGCCGTGCGCTGAAAACCTGCCGGTATAGAGCCATCGAGGTATTGTTTGCGGATGACATGCAACTCACCTACGATACTGCATTTAAGCAGCAGAGCTATTTCAATGGCGATATCCACAGCTTGCTGGTTAATCAGAAACGGTGGGTTGTCATCCATCTCATAAGTACAGGTCAGCTTCTTATTGATACGGTAAATGATCTCTTTATGAGTCTTAAACTCCATAAGAGCGGTACCATCATATTCACCGAGTTCGGAAAGTGTCGGACGCATATGACGCAGGACTTGCGCATCATAGTCTTCGGAATATATACCTGCCGGGCAATGGCAGAAAAGTTTTTTTTCTGTAAGTATCTGCTGGTGGATTTCTAAGCCACAGCGGAAACCTTCTTTACGCGGATTAAAATTATCCGGATCAGGAGTTGTATTCATTTAGTTTAGATTAGTTAAAATCAGAATTATCGTAAACTAATAATATACAAAGAATAGTTGCGGATTGCACATAGCAGGATAAGAAAAACGGATGTATAAGAAAAGCCGGTCGGACTTATCGTAGTTCCGACCGGCAAATATTTCTCCTAAACAGTAGGACAAACATTCTTGTTTGTCAATAGTCATTACATTAAAAGTAAATTCTCACTGACAAGCAGGAATGCTTGTCCTACTTAGTATAGGTTTTATCTGTATAGACGGGCTTGTTCCCAAGCCCGACATTAAACAGAAAGGTAAAACTTACTTAATCAGCGCCATTTTGCGTACGCTGGTAAAGTCGCCTGCGGTAATGCGATAAACATAAATACCGGCAGGAAGACCAGCAGCGTCAAACTCAACCGTGTGATAACCGGCACTCATCTGACCGTTAACTACTTCACTAACCTGACGACCATTTATATCATACACACCAAAATTCACCATCCCGGCAGTCTTAAGCGCGAAGTCAATGTTGGTGGTAGGATTGAACGGATTAGGATGATTCTGCATTAACTCAAAATCGTTCGGCAAACGCACCTGATAATCATCAACGCCGAGAGCAGAAGCATTAATTTCCCAAATATATTGGTGTGACAGATTATCAGAATCATTGATTATACGCACACGCGCTTCCAAATCTACAACCTCATCAGCATAGAACCTAAGGGATACGGTTTGCTCAGTCTGTGCCGCGATCGTAAAAACCATTGGATCAATAGTCAGATAGTCTCCAGCGGTGCCACCTATCTGCATAGCTGATATCTCTACGTCCTGATCACCAAAAGCAGTGAATGTAGCTTGAAGATTATATTCAGTAAAAGTATTTAATGAGTCACCGAAACTGACAGGATCGGGTTCAATTCTGAGCATTTTACCTGTAGGTTGAGTAATACCAAACATAGCTTGGCACATATAATCACCGGTGCCTGCAGGGCTAGCGCCATCACCGCCATTTTGGGTAATGTGCATAGCAACAGGCATATCATCGTTAACGCCAGCAACTGGAGCGTTTCCATCTAATTGAACGGCGATACCGGAGTAGAAATAGCAAATCCAGGCTTCTTCACCTTCTCCGTATGTTGTCGTTTCCATTTCATCTTCACCAAGCTCAACTTCAACCCATTCACCTTCGGGGTTGTTACACTGGGCTTCACCTTCCCACATCCAGTTGTACCTTTGACCTCCATCGTAAACAGCAATACGGAAACGACAGTCAACTGCATTGTCACTTATAAGAAACTGACGGAATTTTCTTACCATCAATGGATTCTCGCCACCCGGGTGTCCAAAAGCTGTAATCCAGCCGGTATTTGCATCACCGTTTGTACCACTGGTTCTGGTTTCACCGCAATAACCAACCCAAAAATCGTTTTCCACATCTGTAGGATCGAAGACTATCTGTTCCATTGTCATTATGTTATTATCCGGATCTGAATCTTCCTGAGCATCAACAGCCACTTCTATAATAAAATGACCGACTTCTGCAGATGAAAACGTGGAATCACATGTAACTTCTATCTCTTCTTGAGCGTCTATACTCTCAATAATCATTCCTACCGATTCATTCCAATACGGTTCATAATCGAGCGTATAGACCATAAAAGTAACCAATAAATCCTGAACATTATTGCCGATGTTTTCTATCCTGGCAACTATATTTTGTTCGGTTTCGGGAAGCACAAGCCACTGTTCTGCTTCATTGAACAGACCTGTAACGGCAACATCAATGTAATCATCCAGATATTCGCCATTCGCACGGATAAATAAATCACCTGACAACTGCTGCCAACTATCATGGTCTGCAGGGACTGCGCCAGCGCTCTGGAAACTGCGGGGTGGATCAGATACAGCGCCGTCAAACAGGTTCCACCAACCGTCACCCTGATTCATATTATTGGGATCATAATTACCTCCCGGCGCCGGTCCGTAGATGATAGAGAAGCTCTCGTAAGCTCCGAACTCAAGGCGCTCATCTTCACCAAGTTCAATCCAATTCCAACTGTTTTCAAAATTATCAAAATCAATCTCAGCAAGTTCTGCGATCTCGCCTTCCCAGAGTAAATCTCCCAAGTCATGGCTGTTCTGATCTTCTGCATAGACACGAACCTCGCACGCATCTTCGAAATTTGGACCCTGATTTAATGGCTGAAGCCTGACGCCCCAAAGCATAAAATCTGCAATCGGAGTGAATCTTGTTCTCGACCAATTGTCTGCTGTTGGATAAAGGGATCTAGGATTACCATCATCATATCTAATCCAGTCAGCGCCCGGATCATCACGCACCGGACCAACTTCGATATCATTACTGTCATAACTGAGTTCAACGCTGCCGATGTTTCTAACAGTGCTGGCTTCAGTATTTACCGTTTTAGGCGTGTAACCGATGTTGACCGCAGTATCATCCGTCAGGTTACCTCCTGTGGCGGGTAAAGCAATTGCAAAACCAATCAATAGTATTAACAAAATTGAAGGTTTCATCGTTCCTCCTGATTAAAACGTAATTTTCTGGTCAAATCGACAGAATTACTCCCAGACATTACTGCCGATGACTCTTTTTTATTTCAAATATTAAAAACTTCTTAGATTCTTGAAACTATCTAAAAAACGGGAATCTGTTTTTCTGCAATTTGCTGCCAGGTGAATTGTGCATCGTTCATCTTTGTTATTCACTATTACAGCCCATACTTGTCTAAATTGTAAACCATAAATCAGTATAACACCGATTGTGGCAAACAATATTCCCATCCAGATAAAGAATCCACCTTTTTCCCGTTTTACATCAAGAACAGTCACATAGCCAGCCCTTGATGTTTCAATACCACCCAGTTTAATGATCTGTATGGTAAATGGCAGATCATCTCCACCCATGTGTCCGAAAGGACGGTTAAAAATCCATTTTTTACCGACTCTATGGCTATCTTTAAACAAAGATACCTGCAAAGCCGGATTGTTTAAATCTCCCGACGCCGAAAACGGCTGCATATTCAGATCCAGCCTGAAATCAGGCAGAAAACGCTCAGCAACTATTATATAATCATCCCAAATCGATACAGTATCAACTGCAAGACACAAATCTACATCTATCAAGTCTGTATCATTTCTCTGGATCCGGACACTAACCGTATCAACGATCGATTTAGCGCCTCCAGTTTCAAAGCTCGATTGATAGAAGCGATATCCTCTATAACGCAAAGGATGGTTAACTTCTATCGCCGTTTGGGATTGTTCTTCTTCAGCATCAACTATCACAGCATGGGTAACATAGCTTTTTACATTACCCTGATATGGTGTTAATTGTCCGTTCCGACTGAGCAAAAAGTTGTTTTTCACAGAATCGACAGCCGTCCATCTATCCTGTAAATTGCCAGAGCCATGGCTGAATCTAACCTGTGCGCTGTCACCACTCAGACTTACAATTTTTCCCCGGCGACCATCCGAAAGCTCTACCCATTGGTTAATCGCAATCGGGTGATAAATAATCTCAAAGTCTTTTATAAGGACGTTAAAATCCATATCGGGATGTTTTAGCGTTTCACCTGCCGATCCTCTAAGCTGGAACGACTGACCGGTAAGGCTGACAATCAGCCCTCCGATTATCAGCAGCAACATTCCGAGATGACTTAACAATGGACCAAGACGCGATATTCTACCGGATGATGCGCCTATTATTACTTTTTCATCGCCAGCTTCACTTCGTATTTTTAATCTGAGTGATCGAAAGTGATCAACAACACGCTTCTCGCCATTTAGCATCTCAAGCTGGATATAGCTATTAAACTTCTCTAACGATTCAATATCGTTTATCAAGCTAATCTTAATCGCCTGTTTAATCAGCTTTGGACCGCGTTCTATGATACAGACGGTCAGACTCAAAGTAAGCAATCCAAGTATAATTCTGAACCAAAGCGATCGAAATGGATCGCTAAGCTGAAATAAACTGATAATGTTACTCTGAGAAGCACCGACGGGCAGAAATTCTTCTAAGACTAATGCAAAGAGCGCCAGGACTGCTATAACGACAAGCAGCCATACGGCGAACTTCATTGAACCCAGCAGGTTCCAGATGCTTTTAAAAACGCTCAAATTAACGATAGGAAAGTCAGCATCCTTAAGATATTCACTAAGAGAATTAAGTTACTAACTTTTTTTGGCTGTGTCAAGAGATTAAAGAATCAGGAATGATGATTAGCTTCGTAAATTAGTTCAAACGCTTTATGATATTTCTCATAGAGGATATTTGATAATGATTGAGATTTCTCTTCTCCACGATAACCCTTGATGATAAGATTGTATATCTTTAAATAACTGAAACTAAATGAACTTAAATGTAAGTCTTGCAATAGTCAATTCACATAAAATCTTAAAACAATTCTTTTTTTATTGTATCTTTTGCTGATTATACGTATATTTAGTGTTGCTCAAAAATGTTTAACACTCACATATATTGATAGAAAGCTACGACAACGAGTTGAGTAATTGTTAGGAGATCAACATGAGTTTCATTCGTTGGAAGTCGGATTAGAATTTAAGGAAACCTGGTGGACAAGAATACTATAATAAATAATAACTTAACATGGCACAATACTCACGTTCAGCGCAATATGCGTGAGAAGTTGCTGAAGCAGATTGGCTGCACAATTTGGTTTACCGGACTTCCGGCGTCAGGAAAAAGCACAACGGCCTTTACCTTAGAACATAAACTTATAGAAATGGGACATTTAGCTTATGTTCTTGACGGTGATAACATCAGACATGGTCTGAACAGTGATCTTGGATTTAAACCGGAAGACCGTGAAGAAAATATCAGACGGATAAGTGAAGTAGCAATGTTATTTTGTGATTCAGGCGTAATAACACTTACCAGTTTCATATCACCTTATCTGAAAGACAGAGATTTTGCGCGCGAAGTACATGAAAAAGCGGGGATTAGATTTATTGAAGTGTATGTTAAAGCATCAGTTGATACTTGCATCGAACGAGACCCCAAAGGTCTTTACAGAAAAGCTCAAATAGGTGAAATCACAGGATTTACCGGTATAAATGCACCTTATGAGGAGCCTGTTAATCCGGAAATCATTCTCAACAGCACAGAAGACACGCCGTCTGCTCATGCAGATAAGGTTTACAATTTCCTGATGGATCATAATTATATCAAGAAGCGCCGGAATGACTAACCGCATCACAGAAAACACATGTTGTTATATAAGTGTCTATTTTATAAGTAATTATATGTATTTGAGACTTTAAAATGAGTCGAACTGATAAAGTTGTAAAGGGCATTTCTGCAAGTTATATTTTTACTATAGTCAGAAATGTATTTCATTTCTTTATAACTCCATATTTTCTGTCAGTTTTAGAACCTGCTCTTTGGGGATTGAATTCATTTTTAACAGAATTATTTGGTTACACAACACTTTCGGAAAGTGATCGAGGAATCTTGATCGAATCTGTTCTTAAAGATACATAAGGAGATATATATGAGTCTCTTAGCAGGCTATATTTCAAAAAGTAATTTAATGGATGAAGAACTTCTGACAAACAAAGTTGAGTCATACTCAATCCTTGAAGATGATTCTCTGAGCGATTATGAAAATAATATAATACGTTTTAAACACGGTCATATTATCCTTAAGCGGAAACATCACTATCCTTTTCGTATCAAACCAATTTTAGATGATAATGGGAATATACTTATTATATTCGGATTAATCGTAGATTTTGAAGAAGATGAAATTGACAAAGATAATCTTATTCACAAATGTATTCGCACATCGGCGGAAAATTTAGAGAAATTTGAGGGTGAGTTTATAGCTGTATTCTACGAAGAACAATCAGGAATCTTTCATATCGTAAATGACAGATACTCCTCAAGAAGATTGTATATTCTCGAGGACAGAGAAACGATCTATTTTTCGACTGACCCAATATTTCTGCAGCATTTCACTAATATCAATCTTGGTTTCGATAAACTTGGTGTTCTGCAGTTATTTTGTACTGGTCACTCGTTTGACGTTACATCAACATTCGAAGGAGTAAAAAAACTAACACCTGCTACACATTTAACGGTTATTAATGGTAAAATCAAACAAAATGTATATTGGCAGTCAATCCATGAACCCAATAACGACTTAGATCCGGTTGAATATTCTGAGAAAGTTTTTAATGCATTGAAAATGAGTTCGGCAAAGCGAGTTAAATTAGCTGGTAAAGGAGTTATAGCTCTTTCTGGGGGGTGGGATTCAAGGTTTTTAACAGCTTCAATGCCACCAGATTCAGATGTTGAATGCTTAACCTGGCAGTTTTCAGACAGCGCTCGAAACCTGGCAGAAACAGACTCAGCGATGAAAGTTGCTAAAGCTCTTGGAAAAAAACATCGTATTGAGCATGTATCCGGTAATTCAATATACAACAATATTAATAATCAAATCCGTTTACTTGGTGGTCAGAGTGATCTAAATTTAAGCAATAACTATATGATCGCAATAAACCTCTTGAAAAACAATAACCTAAAGCTATTAATTGATGGGTCAGTAGGTAGTAGTTTTGCAGATAAACCGAACTTTAATAGTAAATATCTTTCTGTTAGTTATGGGAATATGGTTTTTAAAGATTGGTTGATAAATCGCACCATAACCTTAAATAATAATTCTCTTAAGCATGTAATCAGGAAAGATATCCTTAGAGATTACTATAGTAAAGTATTAGAAACCGTTACAGATGCAGCCAAGACATTAAAAGATCCGACTCCTGAGCTTAAAGCAGGCAACTGGACTCTTAGATTTGAGTGCTATAATTGGGTAATATCTACACCAATCAGAAATCATCCTGATATGGAGGAAGTATTTCCTTTCTTAGGTTATGACTATTATGATCTTATGCTCAAGTTGCCTGAAAACTGGTATTATAAGAGACAGTTCTACGAATTTATGGTTTATCATCATCTTACAGATCTCAGGGATATAGTACATGCAAATTTGCTTAAAACTCCACGCAGCAAAATGGATATGATGTTAGGTCGAAATCCTCTTGGAGCTTTAGCGCATGCTAAATTAAAAATCAGGAAAACTATTGGATACGATAGATATAAAAGACTTCGATTTCTTTATAAGAAAAGAACTGAGAGGGGGTGGTCAAAAGAGTGGTATGATCTATTTAGAGGAAACGAAGAATGGGGTAATAGCATAAAAGAATGTCTCAATAATTATTCTTCACTTGGACAGATATTAGATATAGAGAAGTGTATGCGATTTATTAATGATTTTTATAAAGGACAGATAAAAACAGGACATTACATTGAAGATATGTTAATGTTTTCAAGACTTGCTACTATTTGTTACTCATGTAAAAATATACTTTAGAATAACAATCTTATGAGCATTAGAAATAAAGAATATTCCATTTTTCTGGCTGGTGACTTAATTATTACCAGACCATGGTCTGAAACTACCGATCCTGAATTTATGAAGCTCATTAGTGAGATTCGTAAAGCTGATGTCTCTATTGCAAACCTTGAAATGTTGATTCATACGTTTAAGGGTTATCCTGAAAAATGGGATGGGACTCCGCCAATGGCTGCTGAGCCCAACATTGCCAAGGAATTGAGGTGGGCAGGATTTGATATGTTAGGTCATGCGAATAATCATACAAACGATTATGGTGTGACTGGTATTTTAGAAACAAAAGGCTTCATAGAAGGTGCAGGCATACAACTGGCAGGTTCAGGCGAAGACCTTCAACGAGCTCGTGAGCCAAAGTACTATGAAAATAATTGGAATAAGGTAGCGCTTCTGTCAGCAACCCAGAGTTTCAAGCCTAATGATGTGGCGAGTCTCTCACGACATGATTTACATGGACATCCTGGATTGAATCCGCTTGGATCGAGTCGGAGTCAAGCCCTGTGGGGGAAAGTCGTTAAAAAACTTGCATATATATTAGGAATATCATCACAAGCGAGGCGTCTCAAGATTTTAAATCATACATTTATTCTTGATTGTAATAAGCTTGGCTCATCATATAATTTTAACGCAAACGACTTAGAAGCTAATCTTGAAGCTGTCAGAAATGCTAAAAAAAATGCAGATATAGCAGTAATGTCTTTTCACATTCATCAAGGAAACCAATGGATGCCACAAAAAGAACTCACAGACTTTGCACATCTCTGCATTGATAATGGTGTTGATATATTCTTTGCACATGGACCACATTATATAAAAGGAATAGAGATTTATAAAGGAAGACCAATATTTCATAGTCTTGGCAATTTTGTTTTTCAACTTGAAACAATAAAAAAAATTCCTGCTGAGTATTACTTGAGAAAAGGACTTGATGACACAGCATCTCCTGAAGACTATCAGAAGTTGACCAGGAATGATTGGAAACTTAAACAATTCTGGGAGAGCATTGCCGCAACAGTTTTATTTAGTGGAGGCGTATTAGAGGAAATCAGGCTTATTCCCATCTCATTAGGGTACGATTTACCCTTTGGATTAAGAGGTCAACCAGTAATTGCAGATGCAGATCATGGACGAAGTATCATTAACAATGTTATTGAAAGGTCAACTATTTTCGGAACAGCTATTACTTATTGCAATGAGGAAAATATCGGAATTGTATCAGTTACAGATAGAAATAATACTAACTTTCAATTAAAACAGATCCTATAATGAGTAGAACTGATAAGGTAATAAAAGGTCTTTCTGCGAGTTATTTATCTTTTGCAATTAAGACTATTCTACATTTTTTCTTGACTCCATATTTTCTTGCAGTTTTAGGACCTGCTCTTTGGGGTTTAAATTCGTTTCTTGGTGAATTCTTTGGTTATATAATGCTGTCAGAATTTGGTTTGGGAACAGCAGTTAAATCCATTGTTGCCAAGGACATTCAAGAAGGTAAGTCAAGTGAAATACAGAATGTTACTCTCAAAAAAATTCGATCCGGGAACCAGATACAACATCTGCTAGGCTTGTTGTTTCTGATTATAACTATATTTATCACTATTTTCCTTGAGCGTCTTGTTGAAGGACTGCCTGAGGAATACATCTTTATGGCTAAGTTATTTACACTAATTTCCGGATTTTCTGTTGCACTCGTATTTTCATCAACAACATATGTTGCTGTATTAAATGGTAAACAGCTAATCGCAGAAAACACATTTTATAGTCTAATTTCTGAAATTATAAGAAGTTGTTTAGGCTTTTTACTCATTTATATCGGTTGGATGCTCTATGGTATTGCTGCTGCCTCAGTTGTTGCAACAATGTATTTTTTTTATCAGGTACGTCATAGAGTAAAGAGACTTGGTGTAGAGATAAATCCATTCAAAACAGCTTTGAATCTCAAAAACGCCCGTGATCTTTATAATATTGGAATTTGGATTGTTATTGCTAACTTAGGTGGATTGCTTATATATAAAAGTCAACGTATTATCATCGCTGTCTATCCGTCTCTAGGTTTAGAGAGTGTTACAATTGCTTCCCTGCTTATGACAGTTCCGATGCTTCTTCATAATCAGTCAGTAAGATTATCATTAATGATGCAACCGGGATTAACACAACTATTTCATAGTAAGCAGGGGGCAGATAAGTACCGCAAACCAGTAATCCTGATGGTGAGATTGATGGCAATATTATCAGCAATAATTTTCGTTGGAACATATCTGATTAATAGTAGCTTCATTGCTCGCTGGGTCGGCGATAAATATAATATCGGGCAATCAGCAAATATACTTGTAGCAGCGCTCTTTTCTCTTGCTACAATAAATAATGCTTTCAAAATGGCAGCTCAGGCAAGATTTAATTTTCGACTGATAGGTATAACTAGTGTTGCATCGGGAGTAGTTGGAATAATCCTTGCCTTAGTATTTGCCAAACCTTATGGTATAACGGGCGTACTTCTCGGTGTTGTTATTGGAGAAATAGCGGTAAAAGTACCTCTTCTTCAATTTTATATAATTAAAAAATTAAAGGCAGATGAATCTATTTTAGCGCTTACTTTCAGATTATTTTGGATTCCAATACTTTTTGTGCTATTCTGGATTACGGTAGGAAAATATATTACATGGCGTCCCGAAACCTGGATTGAGATTTTTTCATCCGCATTCATTGTTGGTGGCGCTACATTTTTAGTCGGAATTGCCTGGATATGGAAAGAACTGAAACACTATCGGCCGTTCAACAGGATAGATGAAAAACTCGTCAGTATCTTCGGAGGAAGATAACAAATTATTATGCATGGCGATAAAGAAATTTTAGCAATCATCCCCGCTCGCGGGGGATCAAAATCCGTACCCCGCAAGAATATTAAACTCTTGGGCGGTAAGCCGCTGATTGCTTATGCCATACAGGAAGCGGCAAAGTCGAAGTATATTAACCGCTGTATCGTCAGTACTGAAGATCAGGAGATTGCGGATATTTCGCTCAAATTTGGCGCTGAAGTACCAACATTAAGACCGCGCGAATTAGCAGAAGATCACGTCAAAGATCTGCCTGTTTTTCAACATCTGCTGAGCTGGTTGGCAGATAACGAGAATTATCGACCGGACTTTGTCGTTCATCTTAGACCGACAGCGCCATTAAGAACTGTCGAGCATATAGACAAAGGCATCGAGATTCTGATGTCTTCACCAGATACCGATGCAGTACGCTCGGTTTGTCCGGCAGCACAGCATCCGCTTAAAATGTGGCGTGTCGATGATGGCAAACTGGTTTCTTATGTTCCATCGAGTGTCTATGGTATAGAGGAAGCATACAACCATCCTCGTCAGAAACTGCCGCCTGCGTATATTCAGAACGGCTCGGTGGACGTTATCAGGACATCGGTTATCCTTGAACAAAATTCCATGTCTGGTAAAAACATCAAAGCGCTTGTAATGGAAGAATCGGAGTCAGTGAACATTGACAGCCCTATGGATTGGGCAATGGCGGAGATTTTAATCAAACATCGTAAGTAAAGATTACGTAAAGTAATTAGTAAGTACTTTCAAAATAAAGGAAATAACAATGAAGTTATTAGTTGTAGGCTGCGGCTCTATTGGTAAAAGACATATCGGAAACTTCCAGGCATTGGACGTTAATGATATCTGTGCAGTAGATACACGAGAAGACAGACGTAGGGAAGTTGCTGCCAAGTTCGGACTAACCAAACTATACGGCAGCGTTGAGGAAGCATTTAAAGCCGAAAAAATAGATGCTGTTGTCGTTGGCGCTCCCACTTCTTTTCATACAATGATAGCCAGATTAGCAGTCGATAATGGCGCTCATGTGCTGATGGAGAAACCGATCTCATTATCAATGGAAGGACTTGAAGAAGTTCTTAAGGATGCAAAAAAGAAAAATCTCGTCTTCATGACAGGTTATACTTACAGATTCTGGCCCTCGCTGATCAAAATCAAATCATTGCTTGATGTGAATATAATTGGCAGGATTTATTCCTCTCATGTATATTTCAGTGAATACCTTCCGGATTGGCATCCTTATGAAGATTACCGTTCCTGGTTTATGGCTAAAAAAGAACAGGGTGGCGGAGCTATCCTCGACGAAAGTCATACAATCGATCTGGCTCGTTGGTTATTCGGTGAAATCAAGGGCGTATTCGGCTTCAACGGTCACTTCAGCCATCTCGAAATAACATCAGATGATATTGCTGAGCTTGCAGTTCAGTATGAATCGGGCTCTCATGGAGTTATCCACATGGATATCATCGGTAGAGATCATCACAAGGAAGTACATATTGTCGGTGAAAAAGGAAATATTGATTGGGATTTCTACTCTAACAAAATCCATATATATCATGCAGATAGCAAAATGCATGAGGTAATGACTTTCCATGATGATCGCAACAATATGTTCGTTGATCAGGCAAAGCATTTTATTAAATGTACCGAAGGTAAGGCTGTTCCACCTTGCGACGGGCATGACGGAATTAAAACACTTAAAGTTATTCTCGCTACCTGGGAATCCGTTGAGACCAAACGTTATATTGAGATCAAATAATAGAACATGATTTTGTCAAGGCATTTCTGCCGGTTTGGAATCAGGACGATTAAACCGGCAGAACGCTTATTAAAAGTAGCAATTTAATTACAACAGAAATAACAACGAAGGAAAATCTTTCTGATGTACATAGAGATCACGTCACAGCTTCGATTGCGTCCTAAACACCTGCTTCTGATGTTATATCGTTACATCTCAGGCATTTACAAGATGGGCGATCTTTCCGCCCTAAACTACATCAAAGGCTACATCGATGGATCAGGGGATGGCAAGAATACGAAGCAGATACTGACCGTTTCAGGTCATGGGATTGGTGAGGCAGAGCGCTGGCTGACACACCGCTTTAAAGACTGTACGATAGACGCAACAAGTTTCAGACTTCTCGATACCCAGATTCTTCACTTTCTCCGTCAATCGAATAGTGAAGATATCATAAAGGCATTTAAGCAATTTGGTAAAATACTGAAGCCCTACGACGCTCTGATGGAATTTTTTGAAATTCCAGGACTCGTGCCTTACTGGATTGAACAGGCAGATGTTATACAACAACTCTGTATACAAAACAGACTGACAATTTACAGCACCAATCCTCTTCACGTACCCGAAAATAAGAGTTATGATTTGATTTACCTTAGTTATGGAACGCATTATGTAACCCTTGATGCCATTACCAAATTGCGAAGCATGTTGAAACCGGGTGGTATGCTGGCTGTACTTATGCCTTCAGATGAGCCTCAGACAAGTGATCTTCATGATTATGGTAGATTTGCAGACAGCCCCAAAGTTAGAAAGGCGCGTTCTGCATTCCGTCGTGCTTTGGAAAGCCGTAATTATATCATTCGTCCAGAATTCAAAAAACCAAAGGACATCCTTAAAGTTGCAGATAAATGCGAGAAGCTGCTGTTTACGGTATTGGCTCCTGCTTCAGCGGTGCTTTTCGGTGAGTTAATCTTAGGTTCTTTATCTGAACATATATCCGAACGAGCGCGTCTTGAAGCGCTAAATCAGACAATCGGGGATTTCTCTGATGTGGAGGAAGCCGTTCGCGAGGAGCTTGATCTATACTTAATGGAGGCTAAATAAAATGAGCGCACGCGCCATTAAAAATAAACCTGAAATATTCCATTTCGGGATACATGATGATTTACTGTTTTTTCTGGATTTGGCTAATAATCACCAAGGTTCACTCGACCATGCAAAAAAGGTCATAAAAGCATTGGCAGATATAAAAAAACGAACCAGCGCCAGGATTATGATCAAACTTCAGTTCCGCAATCTTGACACATTCATCCATCCTGGTGATATGATGATGGAAGTGGACAATGCGGAAGATCTGACCAAACACAGCAGACGCTTCAGAGAAACAGCGCTTTCCAAAGATCAGTATAAAAAGATGCTGAGTTATGCTAAATCTCTGAATATTCCCATCTATGCAACACCATTTGACGAAGCTTCAGTTGACATGTGTGTGGATTTTGATTTCGACGTGATCAAAGTGGCAAGCTGTTCTGCTTATGATTGGCCCCTGCTGCGAAAAATTGCTTCAACCGGTAAACCGGTAATTATATCACTTGGCGGTATGAAACCGAATGAAATTGATGATGTTGTCGATTATTTCACCGAGAGTGGCAGTCCGTTTGCCTTGATGCACTGCGTGTCAACCTATCCGACAGATATAAACGATTTCCGTCTGGATATTATCCCCTGGCTCAAAAAACGCTATCCTGATGTACCTGTCGGTTACTCAGGACACGAACAACCTGATGAACACGACATCGGACAGATGTGCATCGCCAAAGGCGCTACAATGCTGGAACGACACGTAGGGTTGGCAACTGAAACCATCACCTTGAATAAATACAGCGTTGGACCAAAGGAAGCTGAAGGGTGGATTATTGCCGCACAAAGAGCAGCCA
>JAIPJL010000033.1 GCA_021734165.1 bacterium
TTGATCGCAATCGGAGCGTTCTCACGAGATGAACCGCAACCGAAATTCTCTCCGGCTACAAGTATATCTCCCTGCTGAACGCGCTTGGCAAACGTATCGTCCAGATCTTCAAGGCAATGCGGAGCGAGATCCTCCGCATGATAATTTGTGCAATAGCGAGCCGGAATGATCACATCCGTGTCAACCATATCACCGTACTTAAAAACCCGCCCCTTTAATATATTTGTATCCATTTAGCTGTCTCCGTTGTTTAAATGATCCCGCATGCTGCCTATGAGGTGTCTGATGTTTGTTTCAAACTGTTTCCTCGTTTTTAATGTCAGATCCACCGTAGCAGCATCGTTGACTTCACGTCCGTATCGAACGACTCGGCGGTATGCTTTTCTGCCCTCTTTGGTTAAAACCACAATCTGTACGCGCCTGTCGGTATTGTCTCTGTGTCGTTCTATGTAATTAGACTCGGTCAACTGATCAAGCGCTCTGGTGATCGTAGCGCCGTCAAGGAATGTCCGCTTTGACAGATCGGTCTGACTCAGACCGTCTTCTTCGCCAAGCGCCATAATCACCGTCCAGGTTGTTGGCGACAATCCAACCTTATGTAGTTTCTCTTCAAGGGCAGTTCTCATCAGACGCGCCAGTCCGTTCACCAGAAACCCAAGACTATCCTGCAATTGTTGCTTGTTCAATACAGGATAAGAATTCTCAATTTGATTCATTTCGCTCACCATCTTCATATTTTAATCTAAAACGAGATTAAAACTCCCTTAAATATCCCTTGGATCGGTAATATACCCTGTTAAAGCACTGGCAGCGGCAACCTCAGGACCACAAAGATAAACCTTTGAATCCGGATGTCCGTTGCGACCCTTAAAATTACGATTGGTTGTAAAAAGTCCTACTTCATCCTGCGCCAGCACTCCCATGTGTCCACCTATGCATGGTCCGCATGTCGGTGGTGAAAGTATAGCGCCTGCTTTGACAAATTTATCAACTAATCCCTCAGCAAGAAGCTGACGCATTATTCCTGGCGTACCGGGAATCATAATAAGTCTAACCTTGTGATGTACAGGATTGTCTCCAAGTACTTTTGCTGCTGCTCTGAAGTCATCCACTCTACCGTTAGTGCAGGAACCGATAACAATCTGATCGACTTTGACATTCTTGAGTTCACCAACCAATTTAGCGTTAGACGGCAGATACGGCGCAGCGACGGTTGGTTCAATCGATCCAGCATCGATATTCAATTCCTGACTGTATTCGGCGTCATCATCACTCTGCAGGAAGACACCTTCGCGAGGTGAATTTTTTGATTTACTCGATTGTTCAGGATTAATTTTCAATGTATTCGCCACAAAATCCCAGGTTTTCTCATCAGCGCGAATGAGTCCTGTCTTAGCTCCGGCTTCAATAGCCATATTCGCTATTGTAAAGCGACCATCCATTGAAAGATTTTCAATGGTCTCGCCGGTAAACTCAATTGCGTGATAGATAGCGCCATTAACTCCGAGTTTGTTTATAATGTGCAGAATAAGATCTTTAGCGCCGACAAAGGGTTTAAGTTTACCGGTAATATTCACACGAGTCGATTCAGGTACTCTGAACCAAAGTTCACCGAGAGCCCAGGCACAAGCCATATCTGTTGAGCCGATACCGGTTGCGAAAGCTCCGAGTGCGCCATAGGTGCAGGTGTGGCTGTCAGCTCCAACCACCAGATCACCGGGACGAACCAGTCCCTTATCCGGTAGCAAAGCATGGCAGATACCGCTGCGTCCAACCTCGAAATAGCTGCTTATTTCCTGTTCTTCAGCAAATTCACGCATTATTTTGGACAGGGTTGCTGCCTGAACATCCTTGGCGGGAACGAAATGGTCGTTCACGAGCGAGATTTTATCCGGATCGAAGACCTTTTTCGCTCCCATTCTGCGAAAGACTTCCACCGATAACGGCACGGTAACGTCTGTTCCGAGCACCATATCGAGCTTCGCCATCACCATATCACCGGCTTTAACTTTATCCCTTCCCGAATGGAGGGCAAATATCTTTTCTGCGAGGGTCATGTATTTATTCCTTTTTAATCGCGAAGTTAATAACTTTGTGTCTTCGTGCCTTAGTGGTTAGAGATTTTTCACCACCCAATCTCCCACCGCTGCCGTTCCAAGATTACCTCCCATATCACGCGGAACGTTGCCTGTCTTTATCATTTTTCTAACGACGTTCTCCAAACGCGGTGTCCACTCAGGATAACCAAGTGTCTCCATCATCACACCGACTGTTAGAATTGCCGCCATCGGATTTGCAACATCCTTACCGGCATACTTGGGAGCTGAACCGTGAACCGGCTCAAATAACGACGTTTTACCCGGATGAATGTTACCGGAAGCAGCAAGCCCCATTCCCCCGCATAATTGCGCTCCCATATCTGTAATAATATCACCGAACATATTTCCCGACACAATCACGTCAAACTGCTCCGGACGCTTCACCATCTGCATCAAGAGCGCATCTATAAACCAGTGACTTGCTTCAATATCAGGATATTCCTTAGCAACCATAAAGAACACCCGCTGCCATAGATCACCCTCGAAACGCATCGCATTCGACTTGTCCGACATGCAAACCTTACTAAGCCCGTTGGCTTTGGCATACTCAAATGCATGACGACAGATACGCTCAACACCCTTACGGGTGTTTATCGAAGTTTGTATCGCAACCTCATCATCAGTCCCCTTCTTCAGGTGACCACCGACATGTGTGTAAACTCCTTCTGTATTCTCTCTGAATACGACAAAATTCACATCATCGGAACCTTTATCACGCAATGGACAGAGTGACTCATCCAGCAGATGGCATGGTCGGTAATTGACATACAAGTCAAGCTTAAAACGTAATCCCAAGAGTATATCCCTGGCATGTGTCATGTCAGGTACGCGCGGATCACCTACCGCGCCAACATAAACAGCGTCATAGTTGTTGCGAAAATTCTCCACTTCCTCATCAGGGAGCGTGATCCCCGTGGCGAGATATTTGTCAGCGTTATAGTCAAATTCATCCCACTGAAGATCGATTCCCGATGCGCGGATTGCTACCATAACCTTAACTGCCTCGGTAGTTACATCGACTCCGATTCCATCCCCTGGTATTACTGCAATACGTGGCATTGTACTCCCTGAATATCTGTTTGAAATGTATAGCTGAAAGGTAAACTTTTTAAGGTAAATCAAGGGAAATATATAAAACCCTAATTTAGTTGTCAAGCGAAAACATTGCATGTTCAAACATTTCATTAAATAAAATTACAAACGAATGTATTTTCATCAATTATCACTATTTAAAAATTTTTGCTATTTGTCGGTTTTATGTATATCTTTACACGTTAGTTTGATAAGAATGCGTATTACATTGTGTCTGAAAATCAACGCAATCTTCATTACATTCAACAGTTTACAATTTGGGTTGGAGACTCTAATGGATTACAAGTCCATGACCAAAGCACAGTTAGTAAAAGAGATAGAAAAGTTACAGAAAAAGTCTGCCGGTAATGACGACATAGAACGCAAACAGGTAGAGGATGCACTAAGAGAGAGCGAAGAACGATTCCGAAATCTTATGGACTATATACCAGGAATATCAGTACAAGGTTATGATTTAAATGGTACTGTTTTATACTGGAATAAAGCAAGCGAAGAAGTATATGGCTATACTGCAAGGGAAGCGCTCGGTAAAAACCTTGCGGATTTGATAATTCCCCCTGACGTTATGCCGTTATTTAAAGCGGCGCTGGCAGCAGGAAAAAATATCAAAAAATCTGGTGAGTTTGCGCCCTCCGGTGAGGTTAATCTTCTGCATAAAGACGGGCATTTAATACCAATTTATTCCATCCATACCGCAGTTAAAACTCCAGGGAAAGATGCAATATTATTCTGTATAGATGTTGATCAGTCTGGTAGAAAAAAGAAAGAGCAAGCGCTGCAAGATAGTGAATCAAGGCTAAAAAGTATTTTTAGCGCCGCGCCTATCGGTATGGGCGTAATTTCCAATAGAGTACTTAAAGAAGTTAATGATCGAATGTGTGAAATGCTAGGCTATTCGCGGGATGAATTGCTTAACCAAAGCTCAAGAATGCTCTATGTCACAGATGCTGAATTTGACTACGTAGGTGATGAAAAGTATAGTCAGATAGCTAAGTATGGTACTGGGTCTGTTGAGGCTCGCTGGAAGTGTAAAGATGGTTCATTAATTGATGTATTTCTAAGTTCATCTCCAATTGATCCTGACAACTTGGAAGCCGGAGTCACTTACACAGCTTTAAATATCACACAGCGTAAACGAGCGGAGCAAGCATTGCGCGCTTCTCAGAAACAACTCAAATTGTTTATTGACTCCAGTCCGGATATGTGTTTTTTTAAAGAGATATCTGGGAAATATCTACTTGTCAATAAAGCAAACGCTAAATTCCTTGGAAAGAAAGAAGCAAATATCATAGGCAAAACCGATTTTGACTTAATGCCTGAGGAAGCCGCAAAAGTATGTCAACTTACTGATGTTAAAGCTATTGAAAAAAAGAAGATGGTGATTAGTGTTGAAAATATTGGCGAAAATATTTATGAAACACGCAAAATTCCAATAATCGATGAAGATATCGTCGTAGGAGTGGTTGGTATAATCCGTGATATTACGGAAACCAAGCGAACAGAGGAAGCGCTGCGCGAAAACAAGGAATTGTTAGAAAATATTCTGACCGCATCAACGGTTGGAATAGCTTATGCTAAAAATAGAAGTGTTATATGGGCAAATGAAGAGATGGTAAGAATGTTCGGATTTACTCGTGAAGAACAGTATATAGGTCATGACACAAGGGTGTTGTACGCTAATGATGATGAATACAAACGTGTAGGTGATCTTATTTATGAACATCAGTACAAAGGTAAAGTTTTAGAGTTTGACGCAAAATTCAAACGTCATAATGGTTCTCTATTCGATGGCTATATTAAAGTAAATGTCATGGATCCTTTGGAACCTGCGAAAGGAATTATTGTAAGCATCGTTGATATCACCGAACGCAAGCAAGCGGAGAAAGCGCTGAAAGAAAGTGAGGAAAAATACCGCATGCTTGTTGATAATGCTTTTGATGGAATATACCTCCTGCGCGGAAAATCTTATGAATACGTTAATCCTCGGTTCTGTAATATTACAGGATACTCACCTGAAGAACTAACCTCAGAAAGTTTTGATTATAATGTCCTGCTTACCGATGAAACAAAGGAATTAATTCAACAAAGATATGATGCACGAAAACGCCAAGAGGAAGTCCCTAACCGTTATGAAGTTAAGATTAGAAATAAGTCAGGTAAAATACTGGATGTTGATGTCAGCACAGTTACAATAGGTGACTCTTCAGATGTGCATGTTCTTGGAATTATGAGAGATATTACTGAACGTAAGCAGGCGGAGGAAAGAAGAAACAAAATAGAACTTCGTATGACAACACTGATGCAGAATCTGCAGAATGTTGTGATCTATGAAACTGGTGGAGGCAGAGAATTCATTTCAGAAAATATATATAACCTTGTTGGATATACCGCTGAGGAACTAACCCAAAATCGCACTGCTTTCCCAAACTTGATTCATAAAAGCGACCTACAAACAATGGGAAAACAATTATCAATATGGCACAAAGAAGGAGAACCTGAACCAATTATATTTCAGTTTAGGATTCAGCATAAAGATGGAAGATGGATCTGGGTTGAAGATCACATGATCGAGATCAAGTCAGAAGATGGAAGCAAATATATGACTGGTGTGATAACTGACATTACTGAACGTAAACGAAACGAGGAAGCGCAACGAGAAAGTGAAACACGTTTCGATCAGGTCACAAAAGCGAGTCGAGAGATAATCTGGGAGATTG
Organism: bacterium; assembly: GCA_021734165.1. GTDB lineage: Bacteria > Electryoneota > AABM5-125-24 > Hatepunaeales > Hatepunaeaceae > JAIPJL01. Next base: position 5,909 of record JAIPJL010000033.1, read on the forward strand.
ACGCTAATGGGCTTTATACTCATATTAGCTCCATTGTCGAGGAAATTTTAGGCTATACTGCTGATGAAATAATAGGAAACATACACTTCTACGATCTACATCCTGAAGAAGATCGGGATGAATTTAAAAAGATGGCTTTTGAAAAATTCCAGAGGAGAGAAACATTCAGTAACCTGGAAAATTTAGCTCAAACCAAAGATGGTCGAATTGTTGTACTCTCAACTAACGGTCTGCCAATTTTAGGCAGCGATGGGAATCTTATCGGTTATCGTGGTGCTGACAGTGACATAACCGAACGTAAACAGGCTGAGAAAGCGCTAATTGAGAGCGAGAGCAAACACCGCAAATACATTGAAAGCGCGCCTGACGGTATTTTTATTATGGACACTGAAGGGAATTATTTAGATGTCAACAATGCGGCATGTTTTATAACGAGGTATTCCAGAGATGAACTGCTAAACATGTCTATTTCACAAATAACTCCTCCTGATGCTCTGTCAGAAACATTAGAAATCTATGATGAAATAAAGAGCGAAGGAGAAGCTCATACTGAAATACCTATCCTGCGCAAAGATGGTACGATTATTTACGCATCGTTAGATGCAGTTGCTCTTTCTGAAGAACGATACATGGCATTCTGCTCTGACATCACAGAACGTAAACAGGCGGAAATGGAACTGCGTGTCCAAAGAACTTATTTAGAGGAGTTAATTGAAGGAGCTCCTGAGGCAATCGCTATTCTGGATAATGAAGATAGAATAAAGAGAATAAACCGTGAATTTACGAGAATCTTTGAATACGAAGCTAAAGAAGCAATTGGACATAAAATTAATGACTTGATCGTGCCTGAGAATTTAAAAGATGAAGGACTTAAAGCTACGAAAGATGTTTCTGAAGGTAAATCGGTTCATCTTGAGACTGTCAGACGTAAAAAAAGTGGTGAATTAATTCATGCTTCCATTCTTGGTAATCCAATCATGTTTGAAGGCGATCAACTTGCAGTCTATGGAATATACCGAGACATTACAACACGAAAACGTTCAGAAGAAGCGCTTCGTGAAAGCGAGGAACGTTACCGCAGATTATTCGAGGATGATCTGACAGGTGACTATATCTCAACTCCCGAAGGAAAACTAATTACGTGTAATCCAGCCTTTGCAACAATATTCGGTTACTCCTCAGTTGAAGAAGCGCTTTCGGCGCCTATTAGTTCATTCTACACCAATCCTGAAGATCGTTTTGTGTTCCTTGAATTACTCAAAAAAAAGAAAAAATTAGAGTTCTATGAAAAGGACTATCGCCACAGTGATGGATATGCTCTAAACATCCTTGAACACGCAGTCGGTGTTTTTAATGAACAGAACGAAATGATACAGATTAGAGGATATATTATTGATAATACTGAATATAAAAAACTTGAGGAGCAGTTTAACCAGGCGCAAAAGATGGAAGCTGTCGGAAGACTTGCAGGTGGAATTGCTCATGATTTTAATAATCTATTGACAGTGATAACCGGCAATACAGAATTAGCTAAAATGTCGATTAACAAACATGATCCGCTTTATGAAGATATTGAAGAAATCCGTAAAGCGGCTGAGCGAGCGGCTGAACTTACACATCAGCTCCTAGCTTTCAGCCGCAAGCAAACACTTCAGGTTAAGACCATTAACCTGAACCAGATAGTCTTGACTATTGATAAAATGTTAAAACGAATCATTGGAGAGAATATAGATCTAAAGACTGTGCTTGCCTCTGATTTAAAGAATATTAATGCAGATCCCGGACAAATCGAGCAGATAATAACAAATCTTGCAGTTAATTCAAAAGATGCAATGCCTAATGGTGGTGAACTGACAATAGAAACTCAGAATGTTGTTCTCGATGAAGATTATTGCATAGCCCATCCCGATACTAAACCAGGTTTATATGCCATGCTTGCGATAAGCGATTCTGGTGAAGGTATGCCCGAAGAGGTTTGTAATCATATCTTTGATCCATTCTTCACTACAAAAGAAATCGGTAAAGGAACGGGCTTAGGATTATCAACCGTCTATGGGATTGTCAAACAAAGCGGTGGCAATATCTGGGTTTATAGTGAAATGGGGAAAGGCACAAGCTTTAAAATTTACCTGCCTGTCGTTGAAAATGAGGTTGATGAGTTGTTCAGTAAACATGATTCATCGGAAATGCAAGGTGGGAATGAAACCATTCTAATTGTTGAGGATGAGGATGGCGTTAGAAATCTTGCCGTAAAGGTATTGGCTCAACTTGGATATAAGGTGATAGAAGCTGCAAACGGCAATGAAGCTTGTTATATCTGTGATAAAATTGATGAAAGAATTGATTTGGTGGTTACGGATGTTGTAATGCCGATAATGGGAGGAGTCGAAATGGTTAATAAATTGAAAGAAAAATGGAAAGATTTGAAAGTGCTCTACATGTCTGGATATACTGCTAACGCTATTGTTCATCAGGGAGTCCTCGATCCAGGCATACCATACATGCAAAAACCATTTATTCCAATTACTATCGCTCAAAAAGTCCGCAACGTACTGGATGTAAAAATATAAACAAAGAATTAGAAAAGAGCTCTATAAATATGCCATGGAATCCAAATACTTATCTGAAGTTTAAAACTGAACGCGCTGAACCGCTCAAAGATCTAATGAAATTGGTGAAGATTCGACCTAATATAAAAGTATTAGATCTTGGCTGCGGTACTGGTGAACTAACCGCCGAATTATCAGAACAACTACCTAAAAGCGAAGTAATCGGAATTGATAATTCTTCTGAAATGCTCGAAAAAACGGTAAAGCTGGAACACCCTGGATTGCATTTTGAGTTGAAGAGGATTGAAGACACCGACGGTAAATGGGATATGATCTTCTCTAATGCAGCTCTGCACTGGGTGACCGACCACTATTCGCTGATACCGCGTTTAATAAAGATGTTAAATCAGGGTGGACAGCTTGTTGCTCAGTTTCCGTCAGGACATCGCAATAAAGCTCAGAAGGCGATTAGTGAGGTTGCTTCAATCGAGCCGTTAAGTTCGACAATGAACAACTGGCAGTGGAGTTTCCCGGTTCTTGAAACGGAAGAATATGCAGAGCTGCTTTTTTCAAACGGCGGGAGTGAGATCACTGTTTACGATAAAGTATATCCACACATTTTGCAGAACGCCGATGAAGTATTTAACTGGATTTCAGGCACAACAATGATACCTTACCTTGAAAGACTGCCGGAAAGTTTGCATGAACCGTTCAGACAAAAAATAAGAACGCGGCTGCACCAAATCTGGCAAACCAGACCCTTACTCTATCCATTTAGACGGATAATATTGGCAGCAACGTTCTAAACTGTTTTTGAACTATGACACAAGAATTTTTTCGAGAAGGATTGACTTTTTAAATGAAATGTTGTATATTGCCGCCAAGTGTATGTAAAATTTGCGTCACATCGTCACAGATTCGCCGGAATGGCATACTGGGTAAGGGTTAGAGGGTGTGACGGAAATGTGACGGAAGTTTATCCACAGGTTACGCAGATTACACAGAGATTTAGAAAGTCGAAAGTCCAAAGTTTAAAGTACAGTCTTCAGGCTGCAGAAAACACCCTAAAGAGTGAACTCTGAACTCACCTGACGAGGATAACCTTCCTTGACTGACTAAACCCTCCCGCATCCAGCCTCACAAAATACAATCCAGACCCCAGATCACCCGCTGTTAAAGTTGCCGTGTGACAACCCGCCTGTTTGTATCCTTCGAACAGTGTCATAGCCTCGCGTCCCGAAAGATCGTAGAGCGTCAACCGCGCAGGAGCCGATTTATCAAGCCCGAACGATATGGTGGTGGTGGAGTTGAAGGGATTAGGATAAGCTTGAAAGATGTTAAAATCATTTGCAAAGTTAGATATCTTTATGCTATTATAATCAACAGATGCTGATAAAATTGCTAAAGAATTTTCCTCATAACAGTCTGATCCGTGGCGATATTCACTTTCTATCTCTAATTCAATTTCATGCTCCCCAGACCAGTAGCGTAACTGATATTCATCGCCCATCTGAGGAAGCGTGATTGAAATACCGCACATACTATCCCAGACTTCTCCAACACCAACAAGTTGATCGTTTCTATCGAAAGCAGCGATCTGATCACCTTCACCTGGTTCAATCCCGTCAATTTCCGCTATTAATACACTCATATTATAACATGTTGCACCGGTGTGTTCCCAATGTGTTCCATAAACACGCTCGACAGGTTCAAACTCTCGCTCCTCAGGATAATTGAATGCAAAATCATCCTCAAATTCAAATTTTACAAAATAACCATGACCCGATACCCAAGGATCCATATTGGAAAACTCAAATTCAGGAGCCATAAAGTTGCCTGTATGATCTTTGGCAAAAACAACCCGATCAATCACGGGTGAGAGAACGTAGAAATCGGGAGCAGTCGCTTCTAATTCATATTCAGGATAATATGGCAGGACTATCTCTTCACTGTTGACCGGAATATCACTATCTGATGGAATTAATTCACCGTCCCAACTGACTTCAACATCATCCGTTACGATCACAATGTAACATTCAGTTATATCCCAGTGCGAAATCCTATTGAAATCATACTCCGGGTAGTAGAAATCCCCATGCTGATCTCGAATCTGAAATAAGTCATCCACAATCTGATCAAACATAAGTATAACATCCGGTCCGCGTTCTTCATCCTCAAGCCAGTAATCATCAACGAGGATTCGGTTAATTGAAACGTAGTTTTCACCTTCAGCAAGGCTCACGGTTAATTGACTATGAACATTAGCTGAAAAAGCGAATAACATTAGACAAATTAAACTCAAAGTTCTCATTCGCATCTCCCTTTAAATAATTAATGTAAATGTATGATCAGCGTATTAAGGCTGTTTTCGTTACCTGTTTTTTCCCATCTGCTTCCATTAAAAATATATACTCTCCCGATGGAACTCCATTAGCATTCCAAACCGTTTGATATCGTCCTGCAGATTGCGCTTGGTTTAGTAATTTTGTTACTTCTCTTCCTGAAAAATCAAATATTCTAAGCGATACAAAGCTGTTTTTTTCGAGGTTATATCTGAGATTGATGATTGAATTGAAGGGATTGGGGTAGGCTGCAAAAAGTGTAAACTCGCACGGTAATTCGCGATCAAGATCGGGTACTGAATTCGGAATCTGCCAGGACCCCGGAAGGTTGTAGAAAGTAAAGATACCTCGCTCGTCCATTAACATAACCTGAAGCCTGTGTTCATCAGTACACCTGCCTATATCGAAATCCAAGCTGAATATATCAGGTAGAACAAAATCGCTGGACATAATCAATTCCATAGATTCAAAATCTATGAGCCGTAGCGGTCTATCCTGAATGGCCAGCAACAGTTCGTAAACACCATCACCATTGTAATCGACGGCAGCAACTCCCAGCGCCGGAGCAGGAGGTCTGTCACCCGGGAGGTATATATGGTCAATCTCTTCTACATATTCACTTATTAGGCTGAAGTCCTCCGGATCGTAAATGTTTAGATGGATATTGAAAGTATCCTCACCGGTTTTCTCCCAGATTGGAACTGCCCAGTCTAACCTGCCGTCGTTATCAAAATCCTCAACTGCACTATTGTAAGATAATCCGTATCTATGATGTAAGCGGCCCCAATCGTCTTCTTCATCCGAATTAAATCTTCGTAATACTGAACTATCAGGTTCAGTAAAATTGCGATTGTAGGAAGTGAATATCTGAAAATATGTTTCAAGGTATTCACCGCTTCCCTCTCCTTCGATTAGTAACTCGTAGTCATTGTAACCTGCTGCGAAAAATTCCGTGATATTATCTTCGTTTTCCCTCATTACAAAACTAAACGGACGACAGATTTCCGTTACTCTTTCCGGACGTCCGTCGAACCAGGTTCCCTGCCAGATTTGAGCAAAATCCCAGGACTCTTCTACGATGCTGTCTTCATCCTCATAATAGTGATTGTGAAGGTCATAGTTTACAAATAGGGGAACCTTTTGATTATTTGCCATATAACGGTCTCCTCCCCAATAAACGCGGTTTGTTCCATAGCAATCGCGTTCCTGCAAATCCAGATTATAATCCGGACCATAGCAAATATTCAAGTAATGAGGAGGAAAAGTATCAAAAGTGACGTCAGGAGTACCATCGATGTTAAAATCGCAGACAATTGGAGGTTTGAAATATGAAGCCTGCACTGGTTCCGAAATAGAAGTAATTTCACCATTGTTATATATATAAAGACAACCTCCTGATGAAAATATGAAAAGTACAATAATCTCTTTAATCCCATTATCATCAAGATGATCTACGATAATGAGCTGTCCCCTGGTACTATCGGGAGGATCAATCTGAAATAACACCTCAATGGTAAATGTCGAATCCTGTGCATAAACAGAGCATACAAACGAAAGCCAGATCACAGATATTAAAAAATATCGAATAAACACTTTAAATTTGCTCCCATGTAAATTTGTAAACTTTATCTCGATATACCAACACAACGACAACAAGAAACTACATCATCATTGTACCAAAACAACCTTTACGACGCTATTTGTCATCTGCATATCCAATTTGACTAAATATATCCCCGATGGCATTCCTTCCGCATTCCATATCAGGTTGTAAACACCTGCAGACCTTTCACCATGATCAAGCGTCGCAATTTGCTTCCCACATAGATCGAAGACAGAGAGCTCTACATTTTGCCTGTCATTTATCACATAGCGGATTCTTGTAAAATTATTGAAAGGATTGGGGTATGCAGAATGGATAAAAGCAGTTGCAGGTAGAGTAGTTACAGGAATTGGCGATGCCTCATTATTATTTAATGGAGCTATCTTCATAATGACATCACGAAGATCCCTTCTTCCAGAGGGCGCTATATTTTTACGTCCGGCAATTAGTATCCCGCCATCATAATCTGAAATACTACACTCGACTCCACAGATTGAATCCGCTTCCAGTGTGACACTCTCAAGAGAATCACCATCAACACCAATATGACAAAGTATATAGGTATTCGGTGGACTTACTTGTGCACAGACTAATTTGCTTCCATCACCAAATAACGAGACTGCATATTCAAAACGCATATTGCTAATTTTATATCTTACATTTACTAATTCTTCTCCATCATCATCTACTTTCAAATATTTGATCTTCTCTGAATAAACCTCAGAAAAAATACCAATGTTACCGTCTTGCTCTTTCATCAGATATCTGATACCGACACCTCGGTAATTATGGCGCCAGATTTCATCAAGATTGCTATCATATTTACGAAGATGTGCATATTGAACATCAGGGTAATCCAAACCACCGATATAAAAATACTCCTCATCCATCTTTAGTAATTTCTCGAGACGCATTCCGGAAACCGGTCGTTGAATCTCGGTTTCAGATATTACTTCACCTTCAGAATTAATCTCGTCAAGCCAATATTCTCGTTCCGCTGCCATTTCATCTTCCATCGTTTCTCGAAGTACTAAGTAATTTCCATTTTCGAGTAATAAAGCATCACAGAAATCATCATATAATTCTGTAGTGTATTTAATATAGTTGAGTGAATCACCTTCGCCACTAACCTCAATAAAGAATATATCACTGTGACGAATTGTATCTATTGTAAACGTAGATCTGCCAAGGACTACAAAATTGCCGTTCGGAATTGAAAGAACTTTTTTAAATGTTCGAAATTCATCTTCTTCAAAAGGTGAAAAAATGTTTAATCTCCACAATACATCCAGATTCGAATCAAGCCGGGTCAGGAATGAGTTATTCTGACTCAATATAAGCAGTCCATCGTCCGGAGTATGAATCAATTCCTGTGCATGTGTATTTTCATCCAGGGTGTGTACCCATTCAACCTCGATGGATTGAGCAGGTTGGACGAACAGAAATAGCGCTGCCAGGAAACTTACGATAATTACCATTGTTTACTCCTGTTTTTATGAAATATCGCCTCTTCCTCCGATTTGATTCGGAGGAAGAGTCAGTTTCGTAGCCCGGCTTGCCCTCCACTAAGCGAAGCGTCAGTCTGCGAAGCTCAGCCGGGATTGTAATATTATAAATATAAATTCTGGTTCAAGGGGAAACCAAATTACACCGGTTCCCTGCATTCTGCTGATCAATATTGGTCGCCCATTCTGCTGAATAGTGTCCGTTTTCCATCTGAAAACTGTATATTGGATAATCCTGGTTGTAAGGAAACAGGAATACACGATCCCGGTTGTGACGGTTTTTTAATATCAGACCCCGGCATCGGGGATGCCGGGCTACGTTGGAATCCATAATTCATTCGTCTTTTGAAAAGGTGCATTATTTTCGAAAACGGTGCATTCCCCTGTTTTAGAATTATGTGACTATGATTACTAAGAAAAACATACGCGAACAACTCAGCTCCATATTTTCTATTAATTTCTTCCCATACAGACAATTGCATCAACAAATCATCATGATGCAGGAATAAATGCTCTCTATCCATTGTAACATAGGTAAGAAAATATAGAGCTTCCGGGTTATCGATGTATGCGCGTCTATATCTGACCATAATTTTTACCGCTAACTTCTATTCAGCCCGGCTTGCCCTCCACTAAGCGAAGCTCAGTCGGGAAATAAAGCTGATAAAACAATCACCTGATTGCTTTATGGATTCTACGTTTTAAACGAAAAACCCCCACCGGACAGAGGTATCCGCTGGGGCAGAGTCGTCCTGAAGACGACCGATTCTAAGTTAATTCTGCAAATTACATTAAAGCTACTTGATTTAATCCGGTACATGGCATACTCACCGTTTCCAAATTATACTGGGAAAACTATACTGGGAAAACTAATAAGCTTGATGCGAAATATAATAAAAGTCAGTATCAGATGCAAGTACAAAACGCTGTTAAAGCACTGTAATTATAAATATATCATTAATTTACATCCATGTTACGCTTCGCTTGAAACATGGAGGTAAGTATTCACTATCTACTAATCATCTTCTCACAATGTTCAAGGTTATTCCGGGCATCATCATAACCAGGGTCAATTTCAATTGCAGTTTTAAATTGCTTGTATGCAGCGGTATAATCACCCATTCGACCAAATAGAATACCAAGCCTGTTACGAGTTACGGCATCACCTGGTATAATCTTCAGGGCGTCTTCATAGCATTTTGCTGCCTGCTCAATTCTTTCAAGTTTTGAATATGACCTTCCGAGATTTCTAAAGTCAGCAGCTATTTTTGGATCTCTTGAGTTAAGCTCTTCAATAATTGTCTCATCATATTCAGATAAATCTTCATAATTTGCTTCATTTCTGTAGAGTTCTATAAATTCATCAAATTTCTCATCGGCTTTCATTCTCTCAACAGCCTCTCTACGCATAACTTCATACAGTGACCAGAGCGTAGGTTTATTTGATATTGCTTGAGAAAACGAAACAGCGCTTCCTTCCCAGTCTTCCACAGCCATACACACATTACCAATATTTCGATAAACCGCCGCCGAATATGGAAATGCTGCTGCTGATTCACTGAACATGTTCATTGCTTTTTTATACTCCTTCTGTTCAGCGTAAATCAGTCCAACATTGCTATATATCAATTCTTTGTTGATCGGATTCATTGCTAAAGCCTTATCCATTGCCTGAATCGCCTGATCAGGCTTGCCTTGTTCATTTAGTATCAGCCCGATATTCATCCAGGCTTCCGGTATTTCCGGATACATGGAAAGAGCGGTCATAAATTGCTGATAGGCTTCAACAAGTCTGCCGTTTTTCATGGCGGATCGTCCGAGCGCTGTATGAACGTCTGCTTCGCTGTAGGCAGCGCTTGAGGAGTGTTCAGCCAGAAAATCCGGAACTCCGACAGTGAAAAGGAAGACAACGATAAACATCGGACCGAACAGTACAATCCAACCGAGGTAATTACTTATTTTGCTCTTTTCTCTATTCATTTTAAGTCACTCAGCATGTATTATGCACCACGAACATAACATTTTTGCCTTCTTTACGCAGGCGGTTATAAACCTCACATGCCTTCGGAGTTTCAAGGATTATCACCTGTATAACCTTCAGTTTTTCCTCATGAAACTGGAAATATGTTCCACTCTCTTCGTTAAAACCCTTACCTCCCAGACCTCTTGAACCGCTGCCGATCAGCAGTATTGAAGGAGTCTGATCAAAGAGCCATTTTTTATCTGTATTATTGAAAAAGTGTTTCTTATCAACGAGACGAGGCAATCCGTTCGGGAAAATGATGAAATCAAAAAAGGGTATCGGTAATCCCGCATAGACCGTTAAACCGTAGGTATTATACGTAATAAATTTATCTTTGTTTTTAATAACCGAACCGGAAAACAACAAAACCTTAATTATTACAATCGCAATAAAAGCGATTCTGAACTTTTTATATTGCAGAAAATGGAGAATTAATAATTCTACAATGAATACGAATGCGATTAGAATAAGGAAAACAATTATTTGAGGGTGATCGGTAAGCAAAGGGCTTATGATTACCGTTGTGAAAGAAAACAGACCAACCACAACCAGCGCTGAAAGCGGATCGGTTAAGTACTCAGAAAACTTCTTTTTCCATATTCGTTTGCCTTTAAGTTTGATTGTTCCATAAGTTTCCGATACGAACAGAACAAGAATCAATCCCATTACAGATCCCCATGAATCCTTAGCAATATCACTTACATCAAAAACACGGTGGGATAGAAAATACTGGAAAGTTTCATCAAACAATGACATCAGGATTGTTGATGAAAAGGAAATCAGGATCATCTTTTCCATTGGCATCTTACGGATGTGGAAAGCGCGGAAGAAGAAGAAGATATAAGAGCCGTAAGCGACGTAATGCCAGTTGCGTTGAAGATCATAAACCGACATCCCACCGTACAGATCCTGAACATACTGCGAGATCGCTATCATGACTACGATAATAAGGGAAGCGATCACACGGCGGGGCGTGATGTTTTTCCTTTGCCAGATCAGGAAAGCGATGAAACCCAGTACAGCAGTTGCCGCCACGTAAGGGATCTCCATTCCCAGCATAGGGAAACTCAGGTGAGAGAATATATTTACCGCTCCTTGCAGATACCTTGTGACAACCACAAAAGGCGTTGCCACAACGAGCATCGTGAACAGGATATATTGTATCAGCGCAATCTTGCGGGTTGTCATATAGTTTGTAGCAGGTTAATGATTTCTGTCCTCTATGTTTTCCAAATACATCTTAGAAAGATACAATTCAAACCATTCAAACACAAGTCTAAGTTGAGGCTTTCTCGCTTTCTACTTTCTCGCTTTCTTACTCATCTGACCAAAACCATCTTCCTGACCAACGTATAACTACCCGCCTGCATCCGAATCAGGTAAATGCCCGATGCCTGTTTTCCGGCATCCCAAAAGGTTTCGTGACTTCCGGCTTTAAGTTCATCATTAACTAATGTATATATAAGTCGTCCTGTAATATCAAAAACACAGATATTGACTCGCCCGTTCATTGCAATATCATAAGAAAGCCGAGTTACCGCATTAAACGGATTGGGGTAAATATTTGTAATGTCAAACTTATCCGGCGTGATCGTTGATTCCTGACGCACAGAAGTTGAATTTTGAAGCAGAACCGAGAGAGTGTCAGCTCCACCGAGCGCATTGTGTTGAAAAATCAGGTTACCATTGAATTCACCTGGGGTAATATTAGCGGTTCTTATCGTTAATTCAAAATCCTGACTTTGACCAGTTTCGATAAATCCGCACATTGGATTTAAATCCATCCAATCTTTATAAGCATCTATCAACCAAATATCAATAAAAAACGAATCCTGAACATAAAATACACTGATGAACGTAGAGGCATTAGGGATATATGAATCAGAAATGAAACCTCCTCTACATCTGCCATCCTCATCATTGTAGAGAGTTTTAACAAATAGAATATCATTACTAAAAGTATTTATCTTATAAATCTGCGAACATCTATTATCACTGTCGCGATGTTGAACGTATAATCCATATCCATCGGGATCATCTCCATTATAAGATAATCCATACAAATATGGTCGAAATTCATTCAAATCTATTTCAGATATTAAATTACCATCTATTGAATACCCAGATATTGATCTTCTAGTTATTCCTGCTATCCACAAGATCTCTCTTTTATAATCCCACGTAATCATAGATAATCTTTCTTCCTGAAGATCCCAATTCCACCGGAATTCCCCATTAAGATCAAAAGAATATACTGCTTGTCCATCAATTCCCCATACCAACTCTCCATCCCAGGCAAGATCATAAAAGCCATAGTTTGATTCACCCGGTTGAGAAAACTCATTCAATAATTCTCCGTCTTCATTTGTGACAAATATCTTATTTCCATCAGGAGTATGTGCTGAAATATATAAAAGGGAATCTTCAACCAACACCACACCATAATAGCGATATTCGCCTTCATTACTCAGTTCTATTCTGTTCATCAGGCTCCAGGGATTCATTCCGGGTATATGCTTTGTAACCGAATATTCCAGGCACCTATTCCCGTTGTTATCAAGCTCTATATCGAACTGAGCAGAATCTCCCTGGTTAAGCTCTAAAATAATTTCATCTCTGGAAAGCAAAAACTCCGGATGACCAAGACGAAAAGTTACCCTGAGAGTATCATCTGGTTCAAACTGCAGATTGTAGTAAGTTGTATCAATGTAACCTTCAGCTAAAGCAGTAATATCGAACGGCATCTCGTGTACTCTTGGGATTCGCCAGAAACCGGAAGTATCGGTATAGGTCGTGTCTCTGAACGAAGTTATCACACTTGCATTTACTAACGGTGAATCATCATCCGCGTCCAATACGAAACCTTCGGCTACAAAGGACCTTTGATCAAAGTATAAAGCTCCCATATCAGCGCGTGTACTGTCAGGATCAAGAGGAGAATCAGGATCACCCGCATCAATACAAGGTGAGTTTAAAGTTAGATGATAATCTCCATCTTCCGGATTAAAGAATTGAGGATCTTCGTCAATGTTACCTTCACCCCATTCAATGTATCTGCAATTGACCCCATTCTCTCCGTCCTCAATATCACAATAACTGATTATCGTTGAGCGGCTTGTTGATTCAACTTCATAACTATCATGATCACGGATAATACAATTTAGTATTGAAAAATTGGTACTACTGGCATATATTCCAGCTAGGGTATTATCCGGATTTCCTACAATGGAAAGATTCTCAAAAACCGCATCACAGCCTTCAAGCCTGATTGTGTAGGATTCCTCTTCTGTTGTGTTTTCGGAGATCAGGATGTGGGATAAATTTACAGTAGATTGAGATGCCCGAAGTGCAATTGCACCGGAGTCTTCATTATAATTTCCTGAAATTACACCTGTTTCAAAAGTCAGGCTGGCGCTTTCCTCACAAAAAATTCCAGCGGACATTGGTGACCAATTATTAATCACCTGGCAATTTTGCATCATCACTTCCGCAAGATATGCAAACTTTGTACCTCCACCCTCACTCCTGCCTATATTGTCAACTATAAGCGAATTTGATATTGTAAGATGAGCCTCCCAAAAAACGGCAAGCCCACCACCATCTCTCGCACTATTGTGTTCTATTATAACATTGTCAATTAACGCTGAAGCTTCCCTTGTGATATGAATACCACCGCCGTTCTCACTTACGTAATTGTCTTTAACAACAAGGTTAGTCAATGTCGGATTAGTTCCCTGGTTGTCAACAGCGGTGATATAAATACCACCACCGTAATCAGTTCGTCCATTTGTAATAGTAAAACCGGTAAACAGTGCATCTTCACTCTCACCGGAACGAAACACAACAACACTGTGACCATTTGCATCGCCGTCAATTACAGTCGAATCAATATACACTTCATCCCCTGTTGTCAGCATCAAACTCGCAACGGTGATAATCTTACCGTTATAGTTGATATTCTCAACGTAAGTCCCCGGACTCACAAGCACAGTATCACCATCTTGAGAAGTATCAATGGCTGCCTGTATCGTCTCAAAATCATCGGGGACATTGATAATCTCTGCGTGCGTGATTCCTGACAGGATTAACAGGATAAACAGGATTTTTCTAGTCATGATATTCTCCAATGAAATTATCGAATCAGCATTAACTTCACAACCTTCGTCGCTTCAGCCGTTTCCAGCTTTGCCAGGTAAATCCCACTCGGCAGATTCCGGGCATCCCAGACAGCAGTGTAACGTCCTGCGTTATATGCTCCGTCAGCTATCATTGTGATCTCTCTTCCGTTGATGTCGTAAATTTTCAAGCAGGCATTTCCGGCAATGGGCAGATCGAATCTCAGCGATGTTGTCGGATTAAATGGATTGGGATAATTCTGATATAGTTTAAACTCTGTCGGTACTGCCAACTTATCCTCAACTGCACTTGAAAAATCAGACTCATAAGCGCCCATATCCGGAGCATTACCCATATATTCATCTTCCGACATGTTGACAAGCGTGTCATCCTCCCAAACAAAGAAGGAAGTTCCGATATCTATGCAGGGGGAGTCTTCCGCTACGTTGTAATCACCGTCCTCGCGATCAATGTATATCGGATCGGAATCAATATTGCCATCTTCCCAATGAACTTCGCCATTATCGTTTGTCACAATTGATTCCTGACCGTCCATGACGTCCGAATAAGCGATCATGATACTGCTTGCAACCGCATTCGGATCGTAAGTAATCCATAACGGTGACAGTCCCCAGAGATTTGAGTTTATGATTCTTGCCTGGGCGCTTGAAAGGTAGATAGCCGTGTACCAGCCGTATCTTGGCTCCCAGTCAAAGGTGCAGTTTACTATAAGCGGATTTCCGTTATGGATACAGGCAATAGCAGCGCCTCTGTCATTTTCCGTTTCATTGTCTTCGAGCAGACAATTACTAAATACTGGTGACGAATTCCCTATAACTGTTATGCCTCCTCCGGTACTTGCGGATATATTGTCCAATATCTGGCAGTTACTGATGACGGGATTACAATCTTCGTAGATAAAAATTCCACCGCCACTATAATCAGCAGCATTCTCCTCAATAACGCAGTTCTCAATAACCGGATTGCATCCGGCAACTATAGCAATCCCTCCTCCAGAACCTTCACTTGTATTTGAAAAGATTTCGCAATCCCTGATCGTCGGACTGCTGTTCTCATTATAACCATAGCATATTATCCCACCTCCGTAGGGATCTCCAAACTCATCTGTAACATAATTATCGCAGACCATGCAATGCTCGATTACAATATCCGATTGCAGAATAAATATCCCGCCTCCCATGAGATTACCGAAGCCGAAACTTTTCCCGCTGCCGTTTTGAATCGTAAATCCGGTCAGTTTAGCCTCAGCAGTTACTCTTTCGAATATTTCAACTACAGCGCCATTTTGATCTCCATCAATTACTGTTGAGTCTATATAAGCTTCATCTTCGGTTGTTAGAAAGAGACTGGCGACGATGATGTTCTTACCGTTGAAGTTGATATTTTCAACATACATTCCCGGATTAACCAGCACAGTGTCACCATCTTGAGAAGCGTCAATTGCTGCCTGAATGGTTTCATAATCATCCGGAACAATGATAATATGGTTCTGATAGTAAGGATACGCTCCCATATCGGCGCGAGTACCGTCGGGATCAAGAGGTGAATCGGGATCGCCGGTGTCGATACAGGGAGAGTCTTCGGTCAGGTGGTAGTCACCGTTATCAGAATCAACGAATTGAGGATCTTCGTCGATGTTACCGTCGCCATATTGAAGTTCTGCATCACCACCTAATGAAATACCATCTTCACCACCCTCAATATCACAATAAGATACATCAAGTAAGTATTCGTTCTCGCTGGCTGCATAGTGACGTATCTGTGTTCCGGAATTACCCCAAATAATACTATTTATTAAATCCAATGTACTTCCCCCTGACCCTTCATAAGTTCCTAATACTATTCCTCCCCAGCCTTCCGCTTGATTACCAGAAATAGTAACATTATTAAAAACATTATCAACAGAACCATAGAAAAATACTCCTCCACCATAAACGGCAGTATTACCAAAAATTAAAACATTATCAAGAGTATAACTGCCATTTGATTCTCCGTATAATCCCCCACCAAGATCGTCAGAAGTATTACCGGTAATAACAACATCCTCAAGATAGGCATGCGCAGGAAGCCATGAACCAATTCCACCGCCACCTGTTCCACAACTGTTGCCGGTAATTATAGTGCGTTTAATAACCGGTTCTGCCTGACCTGTGAAGTATATTCCTCCACCACCTCTTCGTGCAGTGTTTTCTGTAACTACAAGATCAATCAAAATTGGGCTTGTATATCTTTGACAGTCGATTCCACCGCCAAAATCCTGAATGCCATTGAGGATCGTAAATCCCTGAAGCACGGACGTACTATCCTCTTCATTTGCGAAGCAGACAACACAATCTGCTTCATTACCATCAATTATCGTCGAATCAATATATGCTCTGTCGCCTGTAGTCAAAATTAGGCTGGCTACGATAATACCCTTACCTTCAAAGCTGATATTCTCAACGTAAGTCCCCGGACTGACCAGAACCGTATCACCATCTTCGGATGCATTGATAGCCTCTTGAATGGTTTCAAAATCCTGGGGAACGAGTAAAATTCCCGGTACATGTCTCTGATCATAGAAATACGCTCCCATATCAGCGCGGGTTTCATCGGGATCAGGATCAGCCTCCGGATCACCAGTATCGATACAGGGGGAGTCCTCTGTTAAGTGATAATCTCCTACATCGGGATTGACGAATAGAGGATCTTCGCTGATATTTCCATCATTCCAATGAAGTTCAGCTTCGCCGTCACCTTCAAATTCAACCGCATCCTGACCACCTTCGACATCTGAGTAGGAAACAATTAGCTCCGTTTCAGTTGTTGAACCCTCATATAAAAGTATGGAAACTCCCTCATTATCAAAAATAATACTGTTTTTCAGATCAACATGCACTTGATCATTTTCCTCGCCTGTATATATAGCAAGACCAATTCCGTCATCATCATCAACCATTCTTGTTCCGGCAATAGTCAGGTGATTGAGCGCATAAGGTGTTCTCCATCCATAATCAAGTCTCAGCCCATATCCTGCATTTTCAATAAATGATACTCTATCCATTGTCAAAATCCCGGCTGCCATAAAACCACCATCATTCTGATTATTCGATATATCACAATCTTCCAAAGAAGCATGCGTTGCAAATACACAAATACCACCAGAAGCATTTTCTGTTATTTTTACTCTGGCAAACTGAACGTCCGTTATACTTTGTGCACTAACAGCGTAGTTGCGTCCCTGGTTCTCGGTAACGATCAGATCAGACAATTCGGCGTCAATTGCTCCACTGACTGAAATTCCACCACCCCAATCTTCGTTCCCATTGCGAACTGTGAAGCCCCGAAAGACGATATTCGCATCCCTTTGCATTCTGTTTAGACCAACCGCAATGCCTTCGCCTCCCCCGTCAATGATAGTTGAGTCTATATAGGCAGGATTGTCAGTAGTCAGAGTCAGGCTGCCGATAGTCAGATCGCCTTTATCGGCAGCGCTGATATTCTCTTCGTATATCCCAGGTTGAACGAGAACGGTATCTCCCGCTTCAGCCGCATCAATTGCTCCCTGGATGGTTTCAAAATCATCGGGAACGTTCAGTATCTCTGCCTGCGTAATTCCTGACAGGATTAACAGGATAAACAAGATTTTTCTAAACATGATATTCTCCAATAAAATTAGTGGTGTCATGTGTCCTCGAGATTATTGAAATATTTCGTGTTAATGTATAAAATGTGTCATCCCTGTGAAAACCTGAACCCATAATATTAGCATTATTAAGTACTTAACTTGTCTGGGTTCCTGCCTTCGCAGGAATGACGAGCTTAGTTTTCTGAATATTTCAAAGGTCTCGTCCACGCATGAACTTACACTCATTGTTAACGAAGCAAGCTTCGTTACTCCGGTGGTGAAGCGCTGTCAGGTGCGTCATCCGACAACACTCCTAACTTATATTTACTTTTACACTTTTACACTTTCAAACTTTCTCACTCACCGAATCAGCATTAACTTTACAACCTTCGTCGCTTTAGTCGTTTCCAGCTTTGCCAGGTAAATCCCACTTGGCAAATTCTGAGCATTCAAGACAGCAGTGTAGCGACCTACAGCAAACGAACCATCTACTATTTTTGCTATCTCCCGCCCATTGATGTCATAGATTACAAGCTTAGCATTACCAGTTAAAGGCAGATCGAATCTCAGCGAAGTAGTTGAGTTAAACGGATTGGGATAATTTTGATGCAGAGCAAATTCATTTGGTATTCCAGTTTGATCAGTGTCAACATCGGAAAATTCTGATTCATAAGCTCCCATATCCGGAGCATTACCCATATATTCATCTTCCGACATGTTGATAAGCGTATCACCTTCCCAGACGAAAAAGGCTGTTCCGGCATCAATGCAGGGGGAATCTTCCGTTAGATGGAAGTCACCGTTGTCGGGATCGACGAAGAACGGATTTTCTACGACGTTGCCATCCAACCAGTGAACATCACCGAAGTCTTCAATCTGAATGCCATCTTCACCGCCTTCAATATCGTTATAGGCAAACTGTATTTCACCCTCACCCTCAGCAACAAGCATTATTTCGGCTGGTTCATTATTCCACAGTATTGAATTGATAATGTTCGCACTTGTCGGATAATTACATTGAATACCAGCACCATATTCACTCTCATTTCCATAGAATGTGCTGTTAAGAATCAACGGATTGGAAAATTGACTCCAGATCGCTCCGCCAATCAGCGCTGAATTGCCTGTGAAGCAGCTATTCTTAATTAAGGGCATCGCCCCATCCGCGATAAACATACCCCCTCCGCGCTGAGCAACGTTATTTGCTATTATGCAGCCGATAATCTTAGGGGCTGGATCACAACAGTAAATACCCGCTCCATTAAATGCAGTATTATCAATAATTTTGCAGTTGATTAAAGCTAATTCTGTACCATGCGTTAGAAACACACCTGCGCCTTCATCCTCTCCGTGATTGTCTCTTATAACACAACTCTCTACTCGCAGGAATGCGCCCCGGCAGTAAATCCCAAATCCGCCGTTTTGGATTGTTAAACCGTTCAGCACAACCGGATCCTGATCGCGCGGTAATCGGTCACACCAGCCAAGGTCGAAAACTGCCCAGTCACCACCTCCGTCAACAATCGTTTCCTCGATATATTGCTCTTCTCCTGAAGTTATGTAGAGGCTACCGATTATGATGCCTTCATTCCATACACCAACATTCTCTGTGTAAGTTCCCGGATGAACCAGCACTGTATCCCCTGCTTCAGCAGCGCCGACTGCATCCTGAATGGTCTCAAAATCACCGGGAACATCAATAAATCTTCCGATTTGATGGAAGTAGTACGCTCCCATATCAGCGCGGGTTTCATCCGGGTCTTCAGGTGAATCAGGATCTCCCGCATCAATGCAAGGAGAATCTTCTGTCAGGTGAAAATCACCGTTATCAGGATCAGCGAATTGCGGATCTTCGTCGATGTTGCCGTCGCCCCAGTTTAGATTTGCTTCATCGACTTCAATTCCATCCTGTCCGTTCTCAATATCACAATATGAGATAACCACATCGCCATGATGCAAAATTATACTCCTCTGATCCCCGCTGTTATTGAAAAACACGCTATTGGTCAGGTTTATATCCGTACTACTCGAAAAAATGTTACCTGGCGCTCCCTCGTTGGCGTTGTTATTGCAAATCGTAAGGTGATCCATTACCGTTGAACCACCATTTAGATAGAATGCACCTCCGTTTGCGGCGCTGTTATCGAAAGCCACAACTCTCGTCAGCGTAATCTCGGATGTCCACAGACTAAATGCAGCGCCTAGTGATGCTCTGCATCCGTGCACCGTAACATCCTCAAACGTACCTGTTCCTGCACTGATGTAAACACCTCCACCCATGCTGGGCTCATTATCCGGATCACCGATTATGGTTACATCGCGCATAATTACACCCGAACGCCACGCAGTTATCGTCCCACCATTTGTACCGGCAGTATTGCCTTCAAATAGTGAGTTAGTAATAGTAGGATTTCCCTCTGATGTGCTGGCTAAACCACCACCGAGGTTGGCATTGTTGTCCCGCACTATCAGGTTTTCGAGCATTGGACTTGTGCCCTGTGCATTGACTCCCCCTCCAAAATTACCGTTACCGTTCATCAATGTGAAACCTGAAAGTACAGATGTCTCCTCTTCACCATTGGCAAACGTCACCACGCTGCCGTTTCCACCTGCATCTATGATGACTTCAGACGGAGCTTCCGGACAGCCTTCAACCAGAATCGCCTTTCCGGCAAAACTGATATTCTCTTCATAAGTTCCCGGACTGACCAGCACCGTATCCCCATCCTCAGCCGCATCAATTCCGTCTTGAATAACATCGAAATATCCCTTTGTCAGTCCACCCTCTCCGATCACTCTGACTTTCCCTTCGCACGGCGTCATGCTGCCTGTATTTGATTCTCCATCGTATTGGAAAAAGAAAGCCGGATAATCGAGCAGACCGCTTGGCTCCCGAAAACTGTCGAAACCCTGGTAGGTCCCACCGTTGTATTCAACCGTTCCGGGACCGGGTTCGCCGTCGTCACCATAGCCGAGATAAACGGTGTTCAAGATTTTAAGCAGAGCAATGGCATTGCCGGTGTTTTCGTCATAGGTGAAATCCTCAACCATACCGGCAAGACAGGTGTGAATGAAACATATCTCCTCATCGTCGTTGACGTCCCAGTAATCAATAGTCCAATGCACGGTATCGCTTACAACACCGTAATATTGTGCCTCTCCGGTAGGTCTGTAGCGCGCATCGTAGTACTGCCCTCCGCGCCAGTTTTCGTTAATCCATGGCAGAGCGCCTTCACCCTCTCTGCCATGAGAATTCCAGAAACTGCCGTGTATTCCATGGGACTGAAAATTACGAAGTCCATCGGGTATGTTCATCTGGAAGGAATATACTTCCGGATCAGGAAAGAGATTGTCTTGAAAATCTCCTTCACCGAGCGGTTGGTAGTAGATGTTAAATGTGTCGAGCACTGCGGCGCCCTGTCCTCCCCATGACAGGCAGCCGTTACCGGAGATCACTCCGTCAGGACTAAGTTCGGTACCTTCACCGCCGATTAGTATCTCAGTAGTCTGTGCAAGAAGCGTTGAAGAAAAAATGGAAAGACAAATGATTAGTAAAATGGTTGACGAAATACGCATGATCGTCCCTTTTTTTAAGTTTTGGAAAGAAGAT
The DNA here is from genome assembly GCA_021734165.1 of bacterium. Classification (GTDB taxonomy): domain Bacteria; phylum Electryoneota; class AABM5-125-24; order Hatepunaeales; family Hatepunaeaceae; genus JAIPJL01. Next base: position 27,285 of record JAIPJL010000033.1, read on the forward strand.
TTATCTGACTGAATATTAAAGTCCCGTTATGGTGATGTAAATGTCTCGTATGACACAAATAATAGGATTATTTACAAGTTATTACTGTCAAACGAGACGAGTTCTTTGAATTATTAGTTATTTCAGCATGTCGTTCCTGCGTAGGCAGGAATCCATGCAAGATAAGTACTTAATAATGCTGATGTTATGGATTCCGGCTTTCGCCGGAATGACACATTTTAAGAATTTCACCGAATATTTCAAAGGTCTCGAGACGTTTGACAGCACTCCTTCAGTGAATCTACTCAGTTACCAATTTATCCTAAGTATCCGCAAACAAATATGACGTGGATCACAATAATTACTAATTGGAAAACTAACTTGTTTTTATTTGAATATTAATATGAATTATAGCACTTCAGAAAGTTTTGCATTATTTGAGTTCCTGGCAGATTTCAAGTGAAGCTTGCGAAACGTAATCTGCCAGGCTACGCTTCGCTTGAAGCATGGCAGTAACTCTGATTTTCAATATTATTGGACAGACTCTGAAGCGCATACTCGATACTTATTTAATCAGAATCATCTTCTTTACAGATGTGAAATCTGTGGCGCTAATTCTAACGATATAAATGCCCGCAACCACATCGTCAGCCTGCCAGATCGTCGTGTAATGTCCGGCGCGGTAGTCTGAATTTATAAGACACTTTACAAGCCTGCCGCTGAGATCGTAAACAGCTATCGAAATTCGTGTGTCCTGTGGGAGTCCGAACTCCAGTTTTGTCGTTTCATTGAAGGGATTTGGATAGTTTTGCGAGAGATAGTAATCATCAGGAATCGCTGCTGATGGGGTAATTTCTGCACTCAGAACCGTGAAACCGTCATTACGGTATTTCAAACCATCTCCCTTCATTACATTGACTATCTCAACATCAAGCGCTTCATTTCTACTCTGATCCCAAATCTTTAATGTATATGCTTCGCCATCTTTTAATCCATCAATATAATCGGTTGTGGGATCGTCACCCCAGACAGCAAGTCCGCAGCGATTATCGTTGAATATGCCAACTCCGGCGATTTTTCCGTCAGCGGTTATGGCAGCGAGTTGATCTCCTTCAGCGAGTTGATAATTATTTGAAATATTGATTAACAGACTCATATTGCATCCGGTATTTGCAGGCTTATTCCAATGCTTGTTAGGAGTTCTGATCTCTGTCACTTCGATGCGATCTCCGCCTTCTGATCTGTTCTTAGAAATAAGGGAGCGCTCTTCCCGCGCTTCAGGATAATTTAACGTAACATCCTCATCTACATTGATCTGGTAGCCCTGTGTTTCACGCCAGGGCTGCATGCTGGAATGACCATATTCAGGAGCGATGAAATCACCATTGACGTCTTTCGCTAAGAGCACATGATCAATTATGGATGAAAGGACATAATACTCATCTGCGCTTGCATCCAGCTCCCAGGTTGGATAGTATGGTATAATATTCCAACCCTGCTCAATATGGATGTCTGCATCAAATTCGATAGGGGCGCCTGTCCAGGTGGTTTCAATATCCTCATCAACTTTAACCATGTATCCCTGTTCAAGATTCCAGTACGGAATTCCGTTAAAACCATAAACAGGCATGTAGAATTCACCATTAGAATCTTTAAGAATAATAACGTGATGATTATCTTCGTCTATCCGAAGCTGCTCAGTCATCAGTACAATATCAGGACCTTCATCTCTTAACCAGAATTCTCTATCGGGGATCACATTGATCGAGATCATATTCCAGTCCTGAGCGAGGAAAACACCCAATTCACGCGGTTCTATCCTGCTTGTATTCAGATGTATATCAATTAATATTTCACGAGTTACAGGATCATTTGATTTAATTTGCAATTCTGCAAAGTAATCTTGATCTTCTTCAAGATCTTCTGAGTTGAACGTCAGTATAATCTCCCTCTCGTCTCCCGTTTCAATCAATCCGGCCTGTGGTTCAATTGTCAGCCATTCAACAATATTTTCGAATATCCCTTCATCGTAAACATACCAGGTATGATCGCGGTAATCTCCTCCATGCCATAAATTCTTACCATCATGACATATACCAATAAAACCTGGGACTTCAAACTCAAAACGACTGACTTCCTCTACAGCCCAGTCATCATCAACGGATAATTGCATAGCATAGAAATGTTGTGTAAGCCATTCACCAATTAGTATCCACAAAGAACCGTCGATATGATCCGGAACCCATTCCATACAACAATGCAGCGCTCTGTTGTCGATATTCTCGAGCCGATCCATGATTCCAAATGAAGCGATTTCTCTGTAGTTTTCAACGCTGATAACATAAATTAATCGACGGCTGTATGCGTTTGCCAATACATGTCCGTTCCAATCATAAGCTAATCCCCAAATATAACCAAGTTCGGTATGAACGGTCTCAATTAAATTGCCTTCGAGATTGAATAAATATATATTTCCAAAATGATCACTTATCCAGAGATGCTCACCATCAAACGTCAGGCTGTATGGAGAAAAATTCAAATTATACGAACGCACGATCTCTTCATTCACGGGATTTAAGGCAAACAGTCTGTTCTCCGATGTGCTGACTCCCCAAATTCTCTCGCCATCGAAACACATTCCGTAAGTATGTGTGAAAGGAACGTTATAACTGGCGAGTATTTCACCGGGATCATCGCGACGAGGGTTTGAGTTTGAATTCCTTAGATTGCGAAAATCTTCATCGCTGTCTCTGTCATCCTCCTCTATATTTACAGCGCGAATTCTAAATGCTAAATCAAGACCATAATCACCTGCTGCATTGCGAATAATTAGATCTTTTTCCACGGGAATTCCATCAGGCGGTAAAGTAACATCAATGCATTCATCATCTTCAGGATCTGTTTCAATAACAGGATGAACGACTCCCGTGCCGGTCAGGTTAAACCAGACATGCCCACGCTCTTCACCTCCACCAATATTTTCGGCATTTGTATAGAAATTAAGCGTACACTCTTTGAAGCCTCTCTCGGCTGGATTAAATGAGACTTCAAATACAGTACTGTCATGAGACTCAATCGAAATATCCGCTACGGCGTTTGTGGAGAAGTCATCACTATTTGTTAGTTCAACATTCTGAAATTCCAGCACACCTAAGCCTAAATTATGAATGGTAATTTCGACAGGATCATTTTCCTGCTCAACATAGGTATTAGGAAATTCTATGTCTTGAGCGCCTTCAAAAGGGTATGCCGTAGGATAGGTTAATATTGCAGGGAGTCCGTCAACATCAATGAGTACGCTGATCTCTACTTCAGGATTAACCGGATCGTTGGATGAAATTATTACCGCCGCTTCATAAGCGCCTT
>JAIPJL010000034.1 GCA_021734165.1 bacterium
CGATGATGCTGTATTTAGATTATTCAAAGATCAAAAATGCCGTATCAAAGGCGAAAAAGCCACTGCTACTTCACCAAGCGGTACGATGCAAATGGGCAGTACTATTCATATTGATAGCGATACTACAGGTTTGTCTGTATTCAGTAAACGGATAATTAAAATAGACTCATGCAGAACTTCAGAAATGCTTTTGATGCTTGTGTCAACCAGAGATATAGAGATCAATTGCACTCGAATTAAACAGCCATCTGAGCCTTGCAATGGAAGCGCTGTTCCAGGTTCTGCACCGGTTTATCTACAACGATCATCATCCTGGATCGAAGCTGAGCGCGTCGCTAGAGAATCCCTTGCAACAGGTATATCCGCAACAGTGAAAGTTGTTGACAGGAAAGAAAACGACAGAGTTGTTAAAACAATAATTACCTCAACTGATGTAATGCTCTCAAATATTCAGACCATTCATCGACGTCTGGATAAAGAAAATGGAATCGTCAAGGTTTGGGTTGATGGGAATAGAGGGATTGTTAGATAGTTGATATGTAGGTGTTAAGAGCTATAATCCATTGAATGATATTGGTATAATATATCTTAATGTGAATTCATATCTCTCCAGAACTGCATCCTGATGTCCTGAATGTTCTAAATCAACCCAGCCATCAACTTCCGCTTCAAAGCCATACCGTAATTGACTATCAAGTTTGAACTTTAGAAAGCGGTTTGTTCTGACCGTTCCCGATGGAAATGGTCCTTTTAGATGACCGGATGGATAGCCATCATAAGAATTGTAGTAAACCGAACCATCACCCCATTTTCTCTCACCGATGGCTGCTTCAACCATTAGAGGAAATCTAAACACACAGCGTGTACTAAATGAATATTCCTCTGCATCATTACCAAGTGGATGTCCCATAGGAAATCCAAAATTCACTTGATTAGCATAGTCATAAGCCGCCCGGTAAACATAAGTATCTATGTGTTTCCACTCAGCAAATAGCGTCAAACCTAACGGACTCTTTATCGGCGTCCAGGCAATCCTTCCTAAAAATCCGAGAGCATCGTCTGCCCCGGCATCTCTATCAGCTTTATCAAGTTGAATATCATCAAGCAGGAATGTACCACTAAGTCGTAGTTGATTATAAAGCAGCCAATCGATATTCAGGAAAAGAATAGAATTTGAGGAATTGCGGGATTGTTCATTTTCTCTATCATTTGTCTCTATCTCAAGCTGAAGCGCAAGCGGGTTAAGAATTGCAAAATCGATAGGTCTGTTTGGTCCGGCAAAGCAAGTAACTTCACCAGCGCTAACAACGAAATTTTTAAAATTACTGTATTCAACCGCACGACCGGCAATATAACGCTGAATATTAACATCATCAACTGCGTCAAATTCAGTTCTTAAAGAACCGAAGAAATAACGAAAGATAAAACGCTTATATTTCAATCCAAGCGATAACTGCTCCCAAGATGGAGATGCGCCTGATATGCTCAGATTATCCTCTGAAAACGGACCCCAAATTTGCCTTCTTCTGCCAAACTCACATTGGACAAATCCGTTATCATAACCGATATAAGCTTGATCGAACTCACCTGTATTAAAGCCCCCACGGGAAATCTCTCTCGCAACACCGGAATAATGGGGAAGACTCGCTGTCTGATTAGAAGCCCTGACAAACAGGTTTGCATACCATTTTTTATTCACAATTACAAGCGCTTGAAGATAAGGCGATACCGCCAATTCATTATATCGTCGTGCCGATCCATTTTGATATCTAAATTCGACACCTGTAAAAGCAGCCACACTAACTGCATTCTCGCTTAAATCTTTGGCGCTATTTACTTGATCAGAGTAATTAAGCAGCTTACTATCTAACCAATTATATGCCCTGAATTCATTATTGTAAAGCAGACTATCATCTAAAGCGAGCGAGATAGGATGGAAGGAGGAGTTGTATTTCCAGAAATAACCGGCGTCAAGTAAAGCATCGGTTCCTTCCGAAAAGCCCAAATCCTGTGGATATTCAAATGCTGCTGCATTTGAAAAAAGGATCAGTACTGCAAGGGAAATTTTATTTATAGTGTTATGCATAATTAAATTAAAAATTACGAATGTTTTACACTAATAATTCGTAACTTACCATTCATAACTCATAACTTCCTAAAGCCATTTTTTAGTAAGGATTTCCACAATCCTGCCAGCGGTTTTTCCATCCCAGAGTGGAATCTCACCCGCTTCCTTCCATTTACCCTCCAAAAGAGAACTCCATGCAGAACGTATAGTGTCAGGATCATTGCCTACAAGCACACTGGATCCAATCGAAATCGTGACCGGTCTCTCAGTATTGGAACGTAAAGTTATGCAAGGAACTTTCAGCACTGAACACTCCTCCTGCATTCCACCGGAATCTGTTAATACTGCCCAAGCGTCGCTCATAAGTTTCAAGGTATCAATGTATCTTAATGGGTCGCATATAATCACACGTGATGATGCAGGTCGGTATCCCATTCTGTCCATCATGTGCCTGGTTCTTGGATGCACAGCAAATACAATCTGTCGTTCCTGTGATAGTTCATCAAACAAGTCTATCAGTCTCTTGAGTACTTCCGGATTATCCACATTAGAAGGTCTGTGCAAGGTCAGAAATGCATAAGGTTCATCGATGCCTAACCGTCTGATAATATCAGATGATGATGCTTTTTCAGCAGATTGCATCATATTATCAATCATTATGTTACCGACGAAGTGCACCTGTTCTTTCGTATGACCTTCATGCGCTAGGTTATCGAGCGCTGCCGGATCGGATACTAATAATATATCACAAAGCGAGTCACAGATGATACGATTTATTTCTTCAGGCATGGATCTGTCAAAACTACGTAAACCGGCTTCCACATGAGCAATTGGTATCTCGCGTTTTGCAGCCACAATGGAACACGCCATCGTAGAATTAACATCTCCAACAACAACTATTCCTCTCGGTTTGGGATTATCATCAAGAAATTTCCCATATCTTTCGATGATTGCTGCTGTCTGCTCATCTTGATTTTTGTCGGCTGCTCCGGCGCCTAAATCTATAAAGGGTTTAGGCAGACCCAATTCAGCCAAAAATACGCCGGACATGTTAAAATCGAAATGCTGTCCGGTGTGGATAATTCGTAAATCAAAACGATTACCTTCTATGATGGAACGCGCGAGTGGCGCCATTTTCATCATGTTCGGTCTGGCGCCGACTATCCCGTCAATAATTGGTTTCAAATTAATTCCATGTAAGTTCAAACACCGACTTGTTTCCTGCTAAAGTATATTCAATACAGTAATTCTGAACACTGAGTCCAAATTCCGGATGCCAGGTTGATTCTTTTAGCTCAACTTGACAACCTGTGAGACACCAATTGTATGTTCTACCTTCAAGTAAAAATCTGCCTGATCCGGAATTGGTCATTTTAACTGCTGCTTCCGGATGTATGTATAATCTCCCGACAGCTTTTTCAAATCTGCCAGTGATCATATCCGTAATCAACAATCTATGTGATTTAACTTGCCATTCACGCGTATGAATGGGTTTTCCTTTAAGTCTTTTATATCCATCGTGTGAACATCTCACATAGAGATGATCATCTGTCTGTTTGACATCAAGATCGAATGGTACTGCACGACGCGCTACTCTAAATCCTCCCCAGACTTCAGATGAGTTTTCACCATTAATCTCAACAGTGTTGTGAGCCTTTGTAGATCGCTGGCGATAACGCTCATCGCTGTCACCATATAATGAAGTTCCGGAGTTTACTATCAGTCGTCTCCCATGCAGCGAAAGTTCAAACGACAGCGTATCTGCATGAGCATGACCTGGAATGTAATCAGCTCCAATATACGCAACGTCAATCAACAATTTCAAATCATCTCTATTCAGACAAATATAACCGCTGTTTCTATACAAGGCAACATCTTCAGGTGGTTTTCTTAGGGGATCAATATCTGAATAGTGTAAATAATCACGAAGCTGTATGAGTTCTGCGGCAATTCCAAATGCCGAATCATTAAAAAAACTGATTTGCTGATCGGGATGAATCATAACCTCAAGCCAGTTCATCATACCTGGAATAACACCACGTAACTTTTGTTTTACAGAAATATCATCAAATCCGAAAATATTAAAAATATTAATAAGATCAAGAAAATCCTCTAATATAATCGCATGATACATAGGGCTAAGTTCAAAAAAACCTCCATCATCAAGAATCTGTTCCGGCAGTTCCTTTTCGAGAATATCAATACCTTTTTTGAGCCATTTATCAGCTTCATTTCCTTGAAAATACAATCCGGCAAAGACAAGAGCTTTCGCGTTGGCAAGCAGATGATTACCAAGCAGGTGGTACTCTAACGAATTACTCAGAAACCTTGTCTGGATAGCAAGGCTTTCAATCATTTTATCGCAACCGACATTCCCAGCGAGCAGCCACTTTATCCAGTTAACGATTCTAATCGACATTGGATACGGTTCCCAACCAACGCCTTGCCCTGGTTGATTCTCATTTATCCATCTTGCAATTAAATCCTTATGCCATTTACTTCGGGATTCTGCTCGGACAGCGCAAAGATCATCAAAATAATGGAGGTTATACAATGTCAAAGCATCAAGATCGACGCTATTCCAGACATTTTGGTTATTCATTAAAATATCTTTATTCAGAATGTGAAACCGATCTTGATTGAATAGACTCTGAGGCTTAGTAATTGGGGATTGCCAATTATCCTTATTTTCCCGAATTTCAGGTGGTTTACTGAGGTTGTGTTTTGGTGTATAAAGGTTTCTTTTTATCCTTGAATAAACCTGAATCGGTTTCAGGTAGCGGATAGTATTAATATATCGTAGCAAGCTCACTTGCGAACTGAATCCATTATCTTCAGATTAATCCTCGTCTCCTCAAAAAGTTGATCGGCAGGGATCGGAGAAGGCGCTCCTCTTTTAATTGCATCAATAAATGCAGAGCTACAAGCATTAATGCCTTTGTCCTGTTTTCTAAGAGTCATGCTCTTAAAACCTTTCCATCCATAACCCGTTAGTTTGCGGAAGTTATCAAGCTGCAATATTTTACTGGCGCAGAAAACTTCAAGACGTTCTTTTGGAAATGTTTTATCACCATTTGCAAAGTAATGGATAGTACCTATTGAACCATCTACAAACTGCAATGTGATCGTCATTTTATCATCAGGTTGTGTTACTTCAGGAACATCTCCGATCATCATCGCATTGAATGATGTAATCGGTTTATCGACTATGAACCTCAATAAATCTATAAAATGACAACCTTCACCGATAATACGTCCACCACCAACTTCAGGATCCTGAATCCAATTGTTTGAGGGTATCATTCCTGCATTTATCGTATAGATCATTGTTTTCGGTTCTTTCAGACTTGCAAGCAATGATTTCATTTTAACAACTTGAGATGCAAAACGACGGTTGAAACCAACCATTAATCGAGGTACCTGATCTTTCTTTGCTACTTCTTCGTAAGCGCTTTCAATCATATCAAGCTGCTGATGGGTTATTGCAAGTGGTTTTTCTGTATATACATTCTTTCCCGTTTTAATAGCCTTGCATATATAACCGGCATGACTGTCATGCCGTGTAGCAATAAAAACTGTATTTATTGTATCATTCTGAAAAATCGTTTTAGCGTCTGTTGTAGTTTCAGCAAATCCGAACTTCTTACCGGCATAATAGCCAGTTGTATCATTACCAGTTGCTACGGATTGTAGAACAGCGCCTGCGCTTTTAACGGCAGGTATTAAGAATCTTGCTCCAAATTGCCCAGCGCCGATAAAAGCTACAACCGGACTGCCAGGCGTCAGTTTCTGAGGTTTAGAGTCTAATTTGATTGTACGTGAAAGCTTACGATCCGAAGTACCAGATTCATATTTCAACAATAATCCTAGAGCAGAACCATCTTCAACTATTTTATAAGCATCCTGAGCTTGATTCATCGGAATATGCTTTGAAATAAGAGGTTTAACATCCATACGACCACCAGCCATCATATCCAGAACGGCTTCAAAATTACGCTGTTCCGTCCAGCGAACATATCCTTCCGGATAGTCGTTACCACCCTCTTCATAACTCGGATCATATCGACCCGGACCATAAGAGCATGAAACCTGGAATGAAAGTTCCTTTTCATAAAAGTCAGCTCGTGATAATTCTAATCCAGTTACACCAACCATAATTATCCTGCCGCGTTTGCGACACATCAGAGCAGCCTGGTGAACTGGTTCATTGCTTTTTGTATCAGCCGTAATTAAAACACCATCAACACCGCGTCCACGAGAGTACGAAATTGCAACATCAACTGGATCAGGTCCCGAAGAAAGATCTATGACTTCTGCTCCAGCCTTACGGGCAAGTTCGGTTCTTTCAGTCACATAATCTAATCCAAGCACTCTGCAGCCTGCCGCTTTAAGCAACTGAACAGCTAACTGACCAACCAGTCCAAGTCCGACTACCACAAAGGTTTCACCAAGTGTCGGTTGCGCAAGACGGATACCCTGAAGAGCAATAGCGCCTAGCACGGTAAACGACGCTGCATCATCATCAACATTTCCCGGAACAACTGCACAGAGATTCTTAGGCACACATACTATCTCAGCATGTTTTCCATTTGAGGCAACTCTATCTCCAGCGGAGAAACCTGTAACGCCTTTACCCACTTCTAAAACCGTACCGGAATTACAGTAACCCAACGGTAGCGGCATATCCAGTTTGCTACGAACTGCTTCGATTGTCGGTATCAAACCGTCAGTTTTGATTTTATCAAGAACCATCTTAACTCTATCAGGCTGTTGGCGCGCTTTGTTGATAAGATTAGCTTTACCAAACTCAAGCAGCATCCGTTCTGTGCCTGATGAGATCAGACTTACCGAGGTCTGAATGAGTAAATGTCCGGGTATCACTCGAGGAGCCGGCACATCAGCCAGTTCAGTTTCGCCTGTTTTTAGATTTTGTAATATTTGAAGCACTGTTTTGTTTTTTTACCTATTATTTAAGTTGGTTTTTACTATTTCACATGAGTAACTTGTTTATAAACAATAAACTTCGATAAGACATAACAAGTCATCCCCTCCGTGTAGCGAACACAATTTAGAATGTCACTGAAAACTATTTAATCTGCTCGCCACAAAGGAATAGGTCCATTGTAAGTTTTGTAAGTTGTATTTTCAATTACAATAACTCGATGTTTCCTAATACGCCATAGTTTTTTACCTGAATTATAGGTTAAAAATATTACTGGATTGACTTTCTTTAATTCATTAATATAGTTAGTCCCTATTCTACCCATAACAATGTATATTTTGATATTAAACACCAGCCTTTTTATTCGCAATAATAGATATCTTCCATTTAATTCTGTATAACAATACTCATGAACAGGTGAATTTATGAACCTCCATATAAGATACTCATCAGGAATCGGAGGAGCAGCTTTTAAAGATTCAAATAAATTTCTCTTTAATCCAATGTATAAATCGAAATATTCTCCATCCTTTTTCATCTCCCAGCCAAATTTAAGAAATCCTGGCGCTGAGTTTTGACTACGATCTGGAAAATTGTAAGAATAACTTCCATGTGCCAATTTTAATGCTCTTTTAGTCATTTCAGTGAATATTCCTTTTCTTCTCATATTGGGTGAAACAAATAGATTTATTTGTTGATATGCCTCGAATCCAGGCTCTAAATCATTTCTCCAGAATGCTTGTTTTCCTACAACTTCGTCATTACTATATACAATTACGTGAATTGAATCACCGAAAATATTTTCTTTATATTGCCAGTTAAACCATTCTATATCAAAATCTGCTGAAGTTGGTTTATCGCTAAATGGATCCTTTACGAAATCATTTATTTCTTTTTCCGATAATTCCGAAGTAAACTTGCATATATAATTAAGTTCAAATTTTTCCATTTTACTATTTCCTCTAATCTTGCATAAATTAGTGTTTATTCTAACGTAATTGTCTTCCATTTACCGTGAAATCTGCCTTTAAGCAATTGCGTTAAATACAATGGAATACCACATACTTGGATTGCGAGGTAGTTTACTGGAGCATTATCAGAAACTCCCATAGTTTTTAATCGGAATGGATCACTATCTTGATCGTTCCATCCTAAATCAATAGTTCTTGAAGATTTATAACCAGCATCTCGGACATATTCAATTTCTCGCTCTGTGTAATCGCCATTTGGAAAACTGAAATGCCTGCATTCTGTTCCAATTAACGCTTCGACTTCTTTTTTAGATTCACAGATCTCTAATCTGCATTCTTCCTCTTCGCATGTTGTTAGAATCGGATGAAAGCGTGTATGCGATTCAAAATGAATAGCGTCTTTCATCAATGCCATTTCCTCAAGATTCAAAGCCTGTCTATCATGAATACCATACTCTTTCAAAGGTGTAAATCCATATTTGTTTTCTAAATGCTTGATTCTCGCTACATTTGATAGTCTTTTAAGCTGTTGACGGTTATAGATATCTGACGTCCACCAAAAATGTCTATTTGTGTTAACAATTTCAGTGCAAAGATAGATTGTTGGTATAACTTTATATTTTTTAAAAGTATCCAGTAGTTCATAATTTCCCTTATGTCCATCATCAAATGTAATAACCAGAGCTTTTGAAGGTATTGAACTCCAATCACGTAAATTAATCGCGTCAACTAAGACATCTAATGTGATAAAACTAAAACGCTTTGAGAGATATTCAAGATGGTTTTCCAACAGACTTGCTTGAGGATTATGATACAGAAGAATCGTAACTTTTTTTCTTGCAATAACATTCCTAATGAAAAATGTTATTCCGGTAAACCTGAAAAAAAGTCCCATCATGTTTTTAATAACTTGTCTAAATCTCACTTAAGTGCTCCCGTATTTGAATAATGTCACATTTAGATATTCCGCTGATGTTGCTTATCTCTATCTGGTGAAGTTTGTGATATTGTGATTCAATCCGAGTTTTCATTTACAAAGCTATTTATTTTATTGTTTAACACCTCAATTCTTTTCCAATGATGATGTAATTAGTAGAATTTACCAATAAATAGAAAATGCAGTTTATTTAGATATTTGTGTTTTTAGTTCGAAGCATAACTGAATAAATCTTTCTGTCCAGTGTTCACTTGAAAACTCTTTGACCTTCTCGATTGCTCCTTTTCTCAATTTTCTGAATAAGTTGTCATTAGCGTTTAACTTATTAACAGCTTCCGCAAACCCTTCAACACTACCAGGTTTAATAATAATACCACAACTGTCATCTACTATCTCAGGTAAAGCACGGATATTAGTAGTAATAACAGGTAAACCGCATGTGTACGCTTCGAGAATAACACTTGGATAGCCTTCCGTTGGGTGAAATGTTGGCAATACTAAAGCATCGTAGTCTTTAATCATGTGCGATTCGACTTCATCTTTATCCATAATACCTTTATAGAGGATTCTTCCATTTCCTTTCGGATTAATAACTTCAGCGCTGTAATTTTCATAGAGAGGACCATAAATATCGATTGTAATGCCATCTGAAAGCATCGGCTCAGCATCCAGCATCAGGTCTATTCCCTTAAGGTGTGTTATCCAACCAAGGAAAAGGAATCTACTGCATTTATTATTATTATTTATTTTCGTATGCACGTTAATATTTCCTCTAACACGCGTATAATTTGAAAACCATTCCACCCGTTTGACGGGTTGATTCTGAAAATAATCAACTAAAAGTCTGGTTTCAAAAAGACACATCTCAGATTTAAAATATGTTTTTCGCAAAACCCATCTCAGTATTGGGTGTTGTCCCTGATATACCTTATCGAAAGCGCCTCCAAAGGAACGAACCATTAGTGGTTTGTGTAAAATTCTTGATACAAGATATATCGCCGGAACTAAGTATAATTTACCACGGATTGATACATGCAAAGATATTAGATCACTTTTAATTCCTCGAATAAGAGTTTTAATAATTACAACCGTAAAAACCAGAACATTAAGAAATCTGTTATTCTCCGAAACAGGATTTGTTTTGGTTTTGGATGTGTTGATTACTTCTATTTTAACGCCTTCAATTTCATTTAAGTCTTCAATCAGATATTTAAACAATGTTGTTGCGCCTCCTATTGGAGGAGGGAGTGCGCCAATCATCAGTATCTTCAAGGATGTTTGATCATGTCTGTATTTAGAAATGTCAGATACTGAATTAGTCATTATTTAATTAAACGTTTATAAATACCATTATATTGGCTAAGAAACCTTTCACGACTAAACATTTTTTCTGCTCTTTGTCTGGATTCATATCCATAGCTCTTATGCTCAGTATCTGTTAATTCAAGACATTTTTTAAGACTTGCAGCGATACTTTCAACATCATTTGGATCACATAAAAAACCATTTTTACTTTCACCAACAAACATTTCATTATCTGATACTCTGCTTGCTACAATTGGTAGTCCACTTGCCATACCTTCACATATTGCATTAGGTAAACCTTCATATTGAGAGCAAAGAACCAATGCATTAGATTCTTTTAAGTAATCCTCAACATTCGTTTTTGCACCTTCAAAAACAAATACATCCTCAAGATTATTCTTTTTAACGAGTTCCATTGTCTTATTGAATGTATTAATAGTATCAGGATCCTCCTTATGAGGTGTTCCTATCCAATGCAATCTAAAGGATCTATCTGTGAAGTTCTTTAAAATACTAAGCGCTTTTACAACCATCGGAGCATTTTTTGCGGGCGCCATAGATGCAACACAAACAAACTCAAAAGGTTTATTTTTATTTGATGAAGGAGGTTCTTCTGGAGGATGAAAACGATCAAGATCAACACAGTTCCAGATCACTTCGGTTTTCTTGCGTAAAAATGGCGCTAGGTCACATAGCAAATCTCGATTCGCATAAGAATTCATAACAATGCTATCAGCAAGACGATGTAATTGTCTGCCGATAATATAAGAAGGCCTAGAATGATGCTGTGCATTATATATATTACGTTCTGAAACAACTAATTTCCACTTCCCTGGTATCATGCTTACTATCTCAGCAACCATACTTGGTCCATGGAGATACGCTTGAACAATATCAGGTTTTATTGCTTTAATTGTTTTATGAAGATTGTATATCCTATCCAATTTGCATCGCTCTTTGAAAATGATCATTTTAATACCAGCTGATGCAAGAATAGGCTCAAAGAAGGGCTTGTGTATATAATAAGCCATATAAACATCATTTCCCTGCTTTTTTAAACCAACTGCAAGTTCCATCAACTGCCTCTGAGCACCGCCTGGTCCCAGGGTATCAATAAAACATAATACTCTCATTTTATTTTTTACAATCCTTTATCTAAATTAACTTAAATGAATAATTTCAATATTGTCCGTTTATCACTTTTGATTCGCGCATTTTACGAATTTTGATTCGTCTTGCTCTAACAGAATCACGTTTCTTATTTTTAATCACTTTCTGTATTTCTGTTTCAATGAACCATGTATAACCAGCAATACTTGCTAAATAAATCCATACGATCTTAGAATAATAGGATACAACTCCAATTGCTAAAAACAGAATCACTAAAATTGATGCCTTAGCAAGACCAACTCTGTAGAGTATTACTTGATTTGATGTCCTTCTAATTATCCATTGTAGTCTCATCCAGAGTATTAGATAAAAACTGTAATAGATAGCAAAACCCACTAAACCAGTAGAGACTGCAACTGCTATGTAATCAGAGTGTGAATAATTACTTGTTCCCGTAGCAAATCTAAACTGATTAAGACCAACACCAATAATTGGATTTTCACTTATTAGTCCTAATCCCATCTCGTAAAACCTAAGTCTATGACCAATTCCTCCCTCTCTTTCATTTATCGCTTCAGGAGCATCAGTAATCCGTTCGCCAAGATATGTGTTTGAAATAGTATATTCTACCATTACATAAAAACCGACTATTATTATTGAGATACCTATTAAACCTATAACTGACCGAAACATAATTCTTCGATAACAAAAGCCAATCCAAAATATAAAAAAAAGCAACTCTCCAATGAAGCTTTTTCGAGAACCGGAAGCAATAATTCCAATAATAAAAATTATTACAATAGAATATATAAACCACTTTTTGGCAACCGTTAAGTTCTCTTTCCAAAAATACATTATTGCGAATGTCCCATATACCATAGAAATACCAAAAGTATTCGAATTTCCTAAGAGACCGCCAGCTCTAATTCTCGCAGACACATCGAAAACTCCTGATATTTCTTCTGTGAAATAACTATGAAGAAAAATAAAAATTGAAGAAATAATAATACTGATCATATTTAATTTTATGTCTTTATTCGCAAAGGAAATCCCTGCTATCGTAAATATCATGATGAAAATCATTGTAACTGTAAAATATTTTTCCCAAAAATAACCACTTTCCAAGCACACAAATGCTCCAAGACTTGCCCAAACAACCCAGACTAAATAAATCAAAACCTCAGTTTGAATCGTTTTTCTCGTAGCGATATGGTAGAGTGTGTAACCCATAGACACCAAAAAGCCAATAGCAATAGTAATCCTATTTAAACCGGGTTGTTTGCTTATTATCAAGGAGCTAAAAATAAAAATCGGAAGAATATATTTTGAGATATCCTCTACAGTTCCAGATCGGCGTATTATTGGTTTATAGTTATTAGTTTTTTTCTTCCTGTTACTGAAATTGGTCACTTTACACCATCCTGCTTACTAAAACTAAGTAGATTAATATACTCACCGACGAACTTTCGAAAAAACCCGCCCGTACAACAATGGCACGACTTCTGTTAGTGCCATCAAATACTTTCTGAACCAAAATACTCTGGTGAAATATCAATTCTACCAAAATGTTATTGCGTAGCGTTCGATTCACTTGTTGCATCTCACTGATATCCAATTTATTCATATAATGTACCAAATTCAAGATAAGGTAAATCTGTAATATGATAAAGCTTGTCTTCCCCATCTCTGCTAAATCTCTTGAGAAAATGGTAATTATCCTCATGTAATAAGATTGTTGGATCGGCATATTTTTTTAGAACTACTCTAAATGTATTAATAGTTGATATAGAGTCGTATAGTAAGGAGTAATCCTCATCTGGAAAATAAATTGCATTAAGAACTCCCAAGCGGGAATCAACTAGTTCATAAGATGGCTCAGCCCATTCTTTATTAATATCAAAACCAATATTATTTCCATGATCAGCTTGAAGAATAATTATAGGCTTAGAATCTTTTTGCAGCATCGTATCAACTAACGCGAGTATATTCTTATTGAGATATATTATTGAATCTGTATACTTATCACGACCTGATGCTTTCTGGTAATCCGATCCAGTATTACGATGAAGTTCTCCATTTGGTTTATAATAATATGGACCATGTGGACAAACTATATGAGCATAAGTGAAGTAAAAATTATCCTCTTTACGATTTACAAGGCTATAAAGGACTTCAAACGACTTCGGTACCCTCTTCTCGCCTTGCTTAATTAATACAATTCTTCTAATAACTTCACCAATATATGTTTGACCAAGAGAGCCTTCACTAAAAGGGCTCAAAATAGTATCAAATGTTTTGTAGGTATCCTTAAGCTTCAGACAGAAACCAATTGAGACATTGATCGTTTTATATCCAAACATTGAAAACAACCGCATAACTTTATTATTCCATAAATTATACTGAAGTTCATTTTGACTCATCGTTTTCTTAGGTAAATATTCCATATTCAATGTTGCTGGCATTGAAACAATCGTTTTAGGATAGTTACTATGACTGTTTTCAGCGACAAAGAAACCTCGTTTTCTAAGTTCTCCGACAAACACGCTGTTATCAAAGTTTAAATACTTTTGTAATTGTTTATGCCCCATGTAAGCATCAAAGATAATAAAGTAAATATCACGTTTATCTTTTTCGTTAAAAGATATATTGCTAATATCAAAGCCGCTTACATCAGCAATTAACTCATCATTTTGACTAGATTGTCTAAATTCGGAAATGAAATTTAGTAAAGAAAAAGAAAATAATACAATCACAAATATCGCAAAAAACTTGAACAGATTGCGTAAATTTGAACTCTTGATGATAACATAACTTATTAAACAACCTATGATCGCGGTAATCCCAAGCATTATCATTCTATATAAAGGTGGCGGATACATTTCAAAAACCTTTTCAAGAATAAACTTTGATAATCCGTTCGTAGCATTAAGAAATACTAAAAGTGTTGTCAGTACTGAAGCTTTTATACTGTCTCTGAATATAACATATATCGGTAGATATATAAACAAACAAATAAGTAGGTAGATCGACAGGACAAGAAGAAATTCAATGATTTTGACCTCTCCAAGATTATTCGAGTAGATTCGAAAAATTAAAAAAAATGAGAGGAAAAACGGAAGAATTACTGCGTACCTATTAAGGAAATCTTTTTGTGTCATTTTTACCTCGTGGTTAGGTTATTGAATTGTTAAATGAATCTGATAATTCAATATCAGCGCTCATATCACATCCTATTCATCATTATCTTTTTTTTTGCCGCTGAAGAAGTCCTTTATTCTCAACCAGAAGACTTTAATTGAAAATGCCGCGCCAACTAGTCCAGCGATTAGTATCTGCAACAAGTAACTACCGGTACCAGGATCGAGGTAGGCATAAGCATTTCGTGTACAGCAAAGTATTACCGTAGCGAAAACAATGAGATGCATTAATCTCATTTTATGTTCCTTATGTAAAATGTTAATTTATTTTTAATTATAATTAACAGATAAGTGTTAATCATTGTAATGAAACTCACTAACTTTATCGATCTTAATAACTGCTCAGTAAGTCACCAATTATAGCATCTTCAGGAAGAATTGAACCATAATGCCAATTCAAATCGCAATCCCAGTAACCAGGGCATTCTTTTAAACCTTTCACACCAAAACAATAACTAATCTCAATGATTCTACTATCTCCTCCTGAAGTAGATATAAAGTCAAAAGCTAAGCTTTGTGCGCCAATTCTATTTAATGTGTTAAATGCTTTTTCTATACAATCACTAGGAATGCTTTCCGGATCACAGTTAAAAATACCACTTCCCGAAGCTCGAAAGTCTTTTGGTCTAACAACTCTTTTATAGCCGAAAGCAATATTGCCTACAACTGTCACCCGTATATCATATTTATTATCTGGAATAAAATCTTGGAAATAAATATAGCCTACTTCACGAGATGATAACTGTTTTACTTGCTTAATCCTTCTTAATGATGCAGGCATACGTTTCAGTTTTTTTATAAATGAACGCATATCTTTAACATGTTTGGCTTTAGTTGCAACATCATTAAAATAACTCCCCACAGAGGAAAAACCTTTACTAAATGCAATATGACACAAATGATTAGCTTCTCGCTTGTCCCTAACAAGCTTAACATTTGATGATCCGGCGCCTTTCCTAAGTTTAAAAACCTTTGGAAAATCCGTAGTCTTTATCCATTCACGCGCATCTTTCTCATTATAGAAAACATAACTCTTTACTAAAGGCGCTCCAATTGACTCCAACAAGTATTTCTGAGCGATTTTATCATCATAGTGCCATGAGGTTTTTCGGTTTGGAAATACCTTTAATCCCATTTCTTCAGCAGAATTTAAAATGTATCTTGCTACCATCAACGCCTGAGGTTCATAATGCGCCCAATGCCATAATAGCGCAGAACAATCATTAAGTTCATTAATTATTGTTGAAGAAAAACAATTAACTGTTTTAAACTTTATATGGTTCTCACGGCAGTATTCAATCCAGCGATCTGAAAAACTACCGGATCTATCATGTATTGCAACAAGCTTATTAATTCTTTTTTCCTTCTTTTTTCACAACTCTGTCCAATATTTCAGCCAATTGTTGCCCTTGATAGGAACGTGTATATTCTTTGAATAATTCAATTTTTCCGTTGTACTCGACTTTACCCTTTAATTTCCATTCATTGTAAGTACGTGTAATGTACTTTTTCACTTCATCTTTCGTGGAAAAAGATATTCCTGCTCCGGTTTTTTCCAGTATAACATCAATATCTTTATAACTTGGAATTGAAATAATTGGGCGCTTAGCGCCCAAATACTCAAACAATTTACCTGTGAGTGTTCCTTCAATTACAGGATTTGCATCAGCTAATAGTAATAATAAAGTACTGTTTACTTGAATTTTAATAATATCTTTCCGTTTTATACGTGGAAGGCAATTAATAATATTACTATTATCTAAACTTGCTGTGAAATTATTAATTCTATACTCAGCAACACCATAAAAGTTTACTTCGATATCTGATGCGTCTATCAATGCTCCAGTAATTAATTCATCAATCGCCTGTAAAAATAATGAAGGATCCTGACCTCTAACAATATTCCCTGTATAACTAATAATGAATTTATCCGGTTGTGTCAACTCAATGTCAGTGTAGTCATCAGGATCATAACCATTATAGATAATATTGACTGGGGCAGGATAACGTGCTGATAATATCTTTTTACAACCCTGTGAAACTGTACATAACTCCGAAGCGGATTTTACATAAGAATGCTCACGATATTTAATGTATCTAAGAATGTTTCCTGTGAAATACTCTTCAATAACATCTCTAAAATCTGAAACCCAGGGTACTTTATATCGTTTACTTGCCCAATCGGTGATAATGAAAGCCTCTGGATAAGGAAAAGAACTAAAGATTACATCAATATCATGGAGCTTAAAAATTTCTTTAACTTGTTTGATCGACCGAGCTTTGTGTAGTATTGGAAAACGTCCATAAGAAATACAATCAAACGTAAAACTCTTCCTTCTTTTATTAAAAAATAAATTGGCTCCGTAACCATCACCATATTTTTCAAGGTCATAAATATCAATTTTATTAATATCTAAGTTTTTTACAATCTCAGGATCATTATGTTGCGGCCAAGAAATAAGTTTTAGTATTATTGGATTCCATCCGAGTTTTTGTAAATACTTTGCATAACAACCAATTCTTATTCCTGCAATACCACAGTTTGGGGGAAACGAAGTAACTATAAATAGAACATTCCTCATTAAGAATCAACTTTACTGCTTTTAAGGTTTGAAACATCTAAATTTGGTGAGTTTTTCAACTCCCAACATGCAACCGCCCTTGTTTTTAATCCACCACGCACCGTATAATCAGCTTCAACCGTCATCCTCAAAGGCATACACAAGTTCACAAGATCATCTAAAACACGATTAACGAGATGCTCGTAAAATATACCCACCTCCCTGTATGAAAGAAGATAATATTTCAGCGATCTCAGCTCTATACACAACTTATCCGGAACATATTTTACAGTGATCGTCCCAAAATCCGGTAAACCTGAAAATGGACACAGCGCTGTAAATTCGTCTGTAGCGATCTCAATTTCTATACTTCGACCTGCATATTCATAGGGAAATGTCTCGAGAATCTCAACATCAACAGCTTCTGTCCCCTTGAAAGGAAATTTACGATCTAATGGCTGGAAGTCCATAATATAAATAATGGCGCCGAGCAACTATACCCGGCGCTGTCTGTCCTTTATTGTCTTTTAACAAAAATTACTTCATTAAAACCATTTTGCGAATCGCTGTCTTGTTCTGCGTTTCAAGTCGATAGAAATACAGCCCGTTTGGCATCTCAGCAGCATTGACCATCAATCGATAATATCCTGCCTGCTGTTTATCATCCACCAGCGTTGATACAAGCCTGCCGGAAATATTATAGATGCTGAGCTTCACATCCGATAACTCCTCAACAGCATAGGATATGCTTGTAGTAGCGTTAAACGGATTAGGATAATTCTGATCCAAAGTAAACTTCAGTGGTTGATGTGAGCCATCAGTCGGTACATCGCTGTGGGAAACATCCAAAGTGATATACATCGTATCAACACGAGCGATGGCATTATGATAAAACTCAATATTCACACCATATTCACCTACATCAAGATCGGCAGCGTCAATCAAAAGCGTTATATCAACATTCTCTCCGGCGGTAAGTGTATCAGAACGCGGTCCGTAACTTATCCAGCTTGCATTAGGTCCAAGCTCGTAAACACCAACCTGATCACCTTCAGCATTATCAAACAATACAGCCATAACCCAGACCATATTATTCCACTTGGGTGTGATAACCAGACCTCCTTTACCTCTGTAGTTCCCATCAAGATGAGGCAGGTTAGTCTCATATCTTACATCGCCTGTCTCAACATTCATCTTATAGATCGAAACATCCGGAATATCGGCATCACCAACAATATCTTTGTCAGAGAGCATGTACAGATTGTATTCATCAGGATCATCTTTATACCATGCTAATCCATAACGACGGATATAAACATCATCCCGTGGGTCAAGAGGAGGTCTAAATTCATTAATATCTACCAATGAATCACCGACCATTTCAAATTCATAAAGTTGATTACTTAATGAGCTTGCCCAAATATGACCGTTTGTAGGATTAATTGTCATAACTCTGATTCCACTAATACGATCGTTCGCTATCCGAATAGAATCAACAAATTCACCTGTCTCAGCATCAACCTTCAATATATAATGATCAACGTATGTGCTGACTCCATAGATATAACCATCATAATAATCAAACTCGTTAAAACCTGATCTTGTAGCTATCGGTTGTTGTATAGTCAGTGAATCTATAAAGTCGCCGTAACGGTCAAACCGATAGAAATAATTTTGGTTTGAACTATTATCACCGCCACCGACCCACCATTGTCCATTAATGAAACTTATACCTGTGAGTTTAGTATCTCCGGTTGTATCAGAAGCATTCCAGAGTAAATGCTGTTCCCATTTCTCATCAGGTTCATCTCTAAGTCCATTATCCTCTTCAATGATGTAATTATATCTGCTAACAAAACTCATGGTTCCATTACCACCATTGACTAAATTTATACGCCTTTCACAGGTCGCATCAGGATTTAGACCGAACCAGATATGTTTATTCTCAAGTGTAAATTCTGGATGCAATAAACCAAAATCAACGCGTGTAGTCTCATTCGCCACGATCTCAATACCGGTTAATGTCGAGTCGTTCCATCCCCATATACTCGCTGTAAATTTGTATAAATGCAGTGAATCAGCAATCATTTCATCGATGAAATAATAACCTGAATCATTTGTCGTAGTAGAATAACCGGGAAAGGCAACGATATCAACACCTTCCAGAGGCAATCCGGTGCGTGCATCGGTTACATAACCTTCTGCAAAACCTGTTTCAAAGGTCATCAACGTAGTAAAACGAATACACCTTCCACTATCAAGCGCTGCAGCGCCCGGATTGTAGTCATTCCAATACACATATTCAAGCCCGTCGTCCATGTTTGGACTGCCAATTCCAACCGTGGCATAGGGTGTATCGAAAGCTTGATCGCATGATCTGCCATCAGTGACGTCAAGATACTGGAAGTGAATATGAGAGTTTCCTTGATTAGGATAGTTATCCGGGTCATGCAGAATTACCTGGAATGTTTCAGTGTCTCCAGCCTGATTATTAGCTTGAAGTCTGTACATTTTTGACCACTCGACAACGAAACGATTATTATCTTCATCAAACCAGGTATAAATACCCGATTCATCTCGAGTAATAAGGTCATCCCAGAAAGGACATAACATCGCAGGCGCTACCAGCCCACCAGGAATACGACGATTGACCGCTGTCGCCAGATCTCGATAACTGCCGAACGCCATCCAGCCGTTGCTGCAGATCGTCACTTCATCATAATTCACACCATAATAATTGAAATCAAATGGTAGCTCAACAACAGCGCTTTCGTCTTGTTCTCTGCTCCTATCCGAAATTTCAGTGTCTGTGCCATGACCATCTTCATTTGGATCGATCTCTATCCATTCATAGACTGGAAAATCAAACCAGTTAGTGTCAGTATTATCGACACAAAGATAACCGTAATTATCCGGTCCGAAAGGTTGATTGGAACTGGAATCGGCAGAATAAACCGAGAAGAACACCGAATCCTGAAAATCGTTCTCACCATCGAGTAATAGAGCTAAATCAATTCTCTGGCGTCCGAGATGATAAACACGAGCGCTAACGGTGAAATTCCCGTTCGGTTCACCTACTTCGTTAACTTGAACACCATCTGCAATTCGTCTGACATTTGCTCCTACTTCCGCACTCTGTGTCAGACAAATCACTGAAACATCTAACGGAGAGGAATTCCGTTCACCGATATTTCTCACAGTGACTGAAAAATCCGCTGAACCACCGGTTGGCACAGCAAGAGTATCATCCCAACTGAATGACGCTAAATCGAATTGTGGTCCTTCAACTGGAATTATAACTGCGCTTTTAAATGTCTCATCACCTGCATAAACTGTTAAATCAAAAACTGCATTAATTTCCTGAGGAAAACCTCCTGCAATTTCAACAATAAAGTTAGCAGTAACTGATTCATCAGATTCCGGCGCATCATCAAAATGTGCGCTGTCAGCGTCTTCTGATACGGATAGATTTGGCAGCGCTGGCATCAGAACAGCAGAAAGACCATTGTCAGGAACTTCACTGCCATAGTTAAAGATTTCAAGAGCAAGTTCAATAGTCTCACCAGGATTGGCAATGCCATCGTCATTATCATTAATCTCAAAGCTGCCTGCTCCAAGAAAACTCTCCGCTTCAACAACATCAAAATCATGGAGATACGACATCAGGTTGTGTCCTGTAATTGTTAATTGTATCTCATCATCAGCGCCAGTCCACTCCGGGTTAAGTGCAAATGTTGCGTGTCCGTTGGCGTCAGTGTAAGCAGTTAACTGGAACTCATCAGGTTTATAAAGGCAGATCAGGACACCCTCCGCGGGTACAGGATCATCACGTGCGATATCTACCGATACATCAAAACGGGTTTCACCGGCTCTTATACTTTGAGGATGTTCAACATTTAGTTCCTGAGGAATGTCGGTGTATAAATCTACCGCCGGATCGCCCATTAAGTTATAGAGGAATGTATGCGTGTACCAGTTCTCATCATGTGTGCTGGGGTGTTCAACATCCCCTCTGTTTGCATAGTGACGGTATAGATCCATTTTACCGTTAACAAGTGCCCAGCCCTGCGAAGGAATACCGATAAAAGGAGCATAAACGGTTGAGCAGGTAATCAGATTATTATAGGTTGTATGTGTAGCGCCTGAGGCGCCACAAGCGCCGATAGCGCCTCCGTTCGCGTCCATTGCAAAATACTCTGAGTGGTAAAAAGTACCTGAAGTATGCTCCGCATAATCACCCGTATTGCAAGTTGCAACCATAACAAATGGCAGCATGCCTTCATTGCTTAGATTCAAAATTACAGCAAAATTACCACTACCAGCGTAATAACCCATATGAAGATGACCTCTGAATACAAAGAATGAAACACCATTCTCTATTTCTGTTGGAATCCAATCAACGTCATCACCTGCTCCCATGTCATCATAGTAAAGTTCAGCAACATTGGTATAACCATTGGTACGAAAGAGATACTTACACCAACGGCACATGTCTATCGAAGACCAGCCACTATTTCCATTAGGCGAAACAACCGAGCAAACCATGCCACGCTTCTGCCAGCCTGCATCATCGCCTTCGCCAATATATGGCTCACTTTCATATTGTATAGTCTTGTTTATATAACCGTTTAACATGTTTATTGAATTAAAACAAAAACGTCCGACAGATGCCTCAGGTATTAAATCATCTCCCTCTAAACACCCGAAGCGATGATCGGTCTCATACGGGTATGCATGGTAATCACCCGATTCATTATAGAATCCAATTGTATAACTACCATCAACAGCGTCACCAACTATAATTATATGCTCTGGTGGAATATCCCAATTGTCATAAGCATCCTGAATAGCTTCTTTCACTCTTGCGGTAGTTCCGGCGTTTTGGACTCTTACGACTTCAACAGTCCAGCCCATGCGACGACGCCACTCAACCAGCGGTTGAATAGCATTTACTACATCATCTCTATCCTGTGTGACGTAGATAAGAGAGCCTCCATGTATATCATCTCTACGTGGCGCTGGTGGATTTTCCACCAATCCACGTACAATCCTGTCAACGCTTTGCGAAGGACGCGGACGGTTGGGATTTTCAACAAGGTTGATCATATTCTGATCGGAAGTAAAATCAAGCTTAAACTCCATAGATTCCACTATCTCCATCTCAGAAGTGCGGGGATTCCAGCGCATCGGATGGATGATAACCGGTACAATGCGATAGCCGCGCATGATGACAGGCTTTCCAAGCTCTGCAACTTGGGGGGGCCAAAAACCGTTATACACAAGGCATTCTTCAGCAAGCAACTGGTCACCGTTGTTAGCCTCTTCACCTGGTCCTATAAAATTTACGGCATTGGATTTGTCTGTTGCGGGTTGTCTTGGGTATGGATTAGCCCCTTTTTCGATACGTTTCTCGATATTCGAAATCTCAAGACCGATCCCCGACCTGGGAGGCACAAGGTAATAGCGGGTGATATTCGGGAGTTCTGGATAACCTGCCGGACCTGCAACCGATTCGCCAGCTATGGTGAATTTGGCAAACTGTTCGCCTCGGATTGAGAGCTGCTCCGTTTGGAAATCGGGCAGCTCAAAACCGGCTTCAATAGAGACGTCATCCGCTTTGAATGTTGTTACAGCCTGGTCAGGATACCTCACATCAGAAGGCATGGAGTCGTATCCATTAGCTGAGGTTGTAATTGCAAGCGCCATTATAAGGCTTATTGCAATCGCTGAAAATCGTAGTAAGCTCATCACTCCTCCGGGAAACTTCTTTGCTTATTTGATCAACTCTGTAAGTTAACTACTTGAATGTTCTAATGCAAATTGAACTAATCATTCTATGGATTTTATCGTTATGAGAAAATCTCATAATCCCATCGTTTTTAAAATAACCAAAATTAGAGCCTTAATCAAGTCATATTGTATTTGTATTCGTTAATTTAAAGTCTTGACTTGACTGAGCGAGTATTAAATGGTAATTTTTAATGTTCAATTTTAACTAACTGGAAAAGAATGGCTGAGACTAACAACGAGCACTTTCTCGCTGAACTGAAAAAACGCAGCAAGATAATCACAGATTTTATTCTAAATAAACGATTTAACGACCGTTTTCGTCCGGATCATATCAACTCGGCAGTTACCGCTTATGTCAAACATGGCGGTAAACGCCTCCGCCCGGCGATTCTAATGTTCTCATGTGGCGCAGTCGGTGGTGATGAAACAATATCTGTTCCAGCAGCGGCGGCTGTGGAGATATTTCATACCTGGACGCTGGTGCATGATGATATTATCGATCGCGACTCACTCAGACGACGTAAACCAACAGTACATACACAATACTCAGATCCATCAGTTCTTACTTCCAATGGTATTAAACTAACAGAAGATGAAGCGCGTCATTATGGCGTCTCAATAGCAATACTTACGGGTGACGTTCAGCATGGCTGGGGAATCAGTCTCATGGCTGAACTGACTTCACTTCATAATGTCGATCCACTGGTTACACTTGATTTAATATACGAACTTGATACGAAGGTTTTGAACACTTTGGTTGAAGGTGAAGTTTTAGATATACAATTTGCTCAAAATGATATAGAATTACTGACGCCGGATATTATTGAAGATATGCTTTGGAAAAAAACCGGCGCTTTATACGAATTCTGCGGACGCGCCGGAGCCTTAATCGGAACCGGCAGACGTGAAGACCCTATGGTTGAAGCAATTGCCGGCTTTGCAGCGCTTTGCGGTACGGCTTTTCAGCTTCAGGACGATATACTTGGTATCATCGGTAGAGAAGAAACACTTGGCAAGCCTATCGGTTCCGATCTGCGTGAAGGAAAACGGACGCTGGTTATTTATTATGCCTGGCATAACGCCGGATCCGCAGACCGCAAACGCATCAGAAACGTGCTTGGAAACCAGGCTGCGACTGAAGCAGATATTGATGAAATGATCAATCTTTTAAGAGAGCTTGGTGGAATTGAGAGCGTGGCAGATAGGGCAAGACATTTAATTGAAGAAGCGCGTCCGAAGCTTGACATTATTCCTGACTCACCATACCGCGATCTGCTTTATGAATGGGCAGAATTCCTGATTAACAGGGAGTTATGATAACAGTATGGTTAGTCAAAAAGTTACGGTTCTCAACAAGCTCGGCATACATGCCAGACCTGCAACCAAGCTGGTCAGACTTGCATCCAAGGGTAATTCAAAAGTCTTTATCACAAAAAATGGTCAAAGGATTAACGCTCAAAGCATTCTTGGGGTTATGCTGTTACAAGCGGAACATGGCTCAACCATTTTAATCGAAGTTGACGGCGCTGATGAGGAGATCATGCTGCAGAAGCTCGTCAATCTAATCAGCAGTGGATTCGAGGAGGAATAGGACGCTTACGAAGTGAATACACCAAGATCGCTTGTTTCATCCTTGCAATCAGGCTGGTTTTGCATATATATTATTAAACACTTGGGAGTGGATGGGCGCTGGTGTGTCCCGCGGACTTCAAATCCGTATGGCGGGTACTAATACTATCCGCGGTGAGTTCGATTCTCACCCGTTCCCGCTAATAATAACAAGAGGTTACGAATTTGATCGTAACCTCTTTGTTTATTTTGATTTATAGAGAAATATATTTTAGAATTGTTTAGTTAGATGAGCAATATTTTGGGGGAAGGCAATGTTATGACTACCTTAGTAAAGTTTATATCCAGATTCTTTTATTTGTATGAGTAGCAACACATGAAAAAATACATCCTGTCCCTCGATCAGGGCACTACAAGCTCGCGGGCTATTCTGTTTGACCTAAACGGAAGTATCGTCGCCATCGCTCAGAAGGAATTCCAGCAGATATTCCCTCAGCCCGGTTGGGTGGAACATGACGCTGATGAGATTTGGCAGACTCAGCTTGAAACGGCAATTAACGCCATACAGTCTGCTGGTATCAAAGCAGCCGATATCGCTGCCATCGGCATCACCAACCAGCGGGAAACAACCGTCGTTTGGGACAGAATCACGGGTAAGTCTCTGTACAATGCCATTGTCTGGCAGGATAGGCGAACAACCGAGGAATGTAATCGTTTAGTTAAAAGCGGACACAGTGAGACTGTAAACAAGAAAACCGGTCTGGTAATTGACAGCTATTTCTCCGGCACCAAGATTAACTGGATCCTGAACCACGTCCCTGGTGCACACGATATGGCGGTAGATGGAAGACTGGCTTTCGGAACTATAGACTGCTGGCTGATCTGGAAACTGACGGGCGGAAAGCTTCATATCACAGATGTTTCCAATGCCAGCCGGACAATGCTGTTTAATATTCATTCGCTGCGATGGGATGACGAACTGCTGAGGATACTCGATGTACACAACTCTTTATTACCAAAGGTCAGGTCGTCAAGTGAGTTCTACGGTGAAACCGAAAGCTCACTGTTTGGCGCCTCCATCCCAATTGCCGGCATAGCCGGAGACCAACAGGCTGCATTGTTCGGGCAGGCGTGTTTTGAAAAAGGTTCCTCAAAGAACACCTATGGCACAGGCGCTTTCATGATGCTGAACACAGGGTCGAAACCAATTTCATCAAAGCACAATCTAATCACCACCATTGCCTGGCAGATCAGTTCAGAAGTCAGGTATGCTCTCGAAGGATCGGCATTCATGGCTGGCGCTGTGGTGCAGTGGCTGCGTGACGGTTTAGGGATTATCAGAAAATCATCTGAAGTGGAGGCATTGGCGTTGACAGTCGAAGATAATGGTGGAGTGTGTCTCGTACCCGCTTTCACTGGACTGGGAGCTCCATACTGGGATTCAACAGCACGTGGGATTATTGCAGGTCTAACCAGGGGAACGAACACCGGACATATTGCCAGGGCGGCGCTGGAGGCAATTGCCTGCCAGTCGAACGATATTTTCAGGTGCATGGTGGAGGACTCAGGGATCGCTGTCAGGGAACTGCAAGTTGATGGTGGCGCTGCTGCCAACAACACCCTGATGCAAATCCAGTCGGACGTGATGAATATACCACTCATCCGTCCGCAAATACTTGAAAGCACCGCTCGTGGCGCTGCTTTCCTCGCCGGTCTGGCAGTGGGATTCTGGAAGGACAAATCCGAAATAGCAAATATGTGCAGCATTGAGAGACGCTTCAAACCACAAATGTCAAGGGTGGAGGTTAAGATACTGCTGAAGAATTGGAAAAGGGCTGTTTCGAAATCCAAGAGATGGGCAGTGTAGAATACTGCAAACATTTTAGTATCCAATAAAAGTCCTTCTTACAGGAAACAAAAACCGGGAATCCCTGTCAGGACTCCCGGCACCAAACTTCCATAAATAACAATGATTTACTGCTTAGTCCAGGTCTCTTTGGACAGAACACCTGTTTCCGCATCATAGACATCCAACGTCAGTTCGTCATTCTGGATCAGGTATTTGTAGCTCCAGCCAACTTCGTAGTTCCTGCTTTCCTGGTAGGAAAAGATATAGTTCATAGAAGTTGTCCACTGAAAGTTTACCGGTTCACCTTCCCACAATGCCGTTCCTGTTCCGTTATCGAAGTGCATTGTCGCATCAGGAATTTCGGGATCGGGATTACCATTGGTTGTACGGGATGTTAATGTCCAGTCACCGAGGAAAGCCTGATCTTTGGCGTCACTACCTTTACGATACCATTTTTCGTATTCCGTTCCTTCATCGTCAACGAAAAATATTTTCAGGTTCTGATTGACGCCTGAGAATTCGTATTTTACAACCTGCGCAAGACCACCAAATTCATCCAATTCAACAACCAACCATTCGGATGCAGTGCTCCAATTGAAATCGTCGCTTTCGACCATTTCGCCATCCTCATCCCACCAGGCTGAAGTGCCGGAACCATTGGCGTTAAAAACCAGCTTTTCTTCAGTATAAGGAAGGCTATTCTCCCACCAGGGAATCCATTCTCCGGTGAAATTCTGGTCTCTCTCACCGGTATCCTTGACATAAAAATCCGTTTGACCCTGGGTTTCACCGCTGGTGTGATTGAACCGAACCCAGACACCGTCGTACTCAACGGAATAAGCTCCGCTCCAGACTTCAACATTATCTTCATCATAGATAACTATATGAACATCATCCGGAGTTTCCCACAGGAAATTATCGGTTATGACTAAATCATTTTCGTCGTCCCATTCATAAGATGTACCTGTTCCGTCTCCGTTAAGCACTGCTTTGGTTGGTACAAATTTACCATCGATCTCCCAGGCATGCCAAGTTCCGACCAATTCCGGATCATGAGTTTCGTCACCTGGGTTACTGCTGTTTTCAGTTTTACTCAGTACAGAGACGATTGTTTGGTGTTCCCATTCATAGTTATCTGGATAAGCATTGAACATAGTAAGTGTAACGGCGCTGTCATTGTCGCTGAATTCGTATGTAAGTGCGTTATAACTGTAATTGGGACTTTCATTGTCAACTATGACGAAATAATCACCATTGACAAACCAGTTTCCCGAATATGTATCACCACCTGAAACCATGCTCCAGCTTTTGTCACTATTAATGGTGAAAACATCTCCAACCATTTCGTTGTCAATATCACCATCGACTGTCACTGAAACAAAATACCAGGTACTGATCAGCTTGGAATCGATATCGGTTGACAATTTAACATACACGTCCCTGTAACCGCTATTATCGTTAAAGGTTACTATGTCCGAGTTTACGTTGTAATCTCCTGACCAGATTTCTAAACTGCTATCAACTTCTGAAACGGTGAATACACCGTTCGCAGTTTCCCATGCGAAGTCGAAGGTGATTTCCTCCGTATCGTCATCCATCGCATCAAGCGTGTATTCCGTACCGGTTCCGTCCGATTCCAGGACGACTTTGGATGGATAGTAATTGTTTACGCCATCTTCGGTCATGGAGTATCTGTACCAGGTACCGATTAAGTCTCCGTCGTGTTTGTCATCACCCGGACCGCTCGGTGAATCTTCATCGTCATCACCGAGACAGCCAATGGTAAATAACATACCGAAGGCGATTACAGCGATCAGCAATGCCCTGAACAATTTATTTTCTACTTGCATTTATTCTCCTTTTAAGTGGTTTGTTTTAAATTTCACAATTTTGAATATCATAATATAATACATTTAATTCAATTTGTAATACTTCTTCAGATATGATTCACAGTTATATATTCACTTTTATAATCATTCAAAGTCTGCTTCAGCCGGATGGTTCTGCTGAAGCAAAGGCTGGGATCGAACTCCAAATCTTTGATATTTCAATACTAATGCTTACTACAAATTACACACATATTAAAATTTAAAATCCATCGACTTTTCTTACATCACCTTGCCAAATTGTGACGAAGAGCACAAATATTTCAGGAATACTTGCATATATTCACTTAAAATTCCTATATTATTTACAGGAAATCAGTAAGTACTGACTCGTTTAATATGATGTCCTGTAAAGATAACATTCACATTACCCATAACCTTTGTAATTCAGACTGTTCTTTAACTTAAGATAATGCCAACGTCCGTCAATTAATGGAGATAGACATGTGCGCTTTAACGTTACCCAAATCGTTACTGATTTCAATCATACTAATCACGCTCCCCTGCTCGCTGCAATCTGCCAAACAGGCAAGTATCAACAGCGGAGCTGTTACCGTCAACTTGTCGCAAGACAACCAGTCAGTCTCACAGCTTAACATCAAATCAAATCATCCGAATCACATCTCTGTCGAAAACTCAGGTCAAACACTCGACAGTTATTCGTTTGAAAACGAATCAACCATCTCACTCAACGGCTGCCCGGATCTGCCTTGTATATCGCGTATGGTGTTGGTGCCACCCCAGAGTGATATTGAGCTGGTGATAAATTCGATCAACTCTCACATTGAAGAGGATATTTCACCTGTCATAGCGGATTATCAGAATTCCGGTGACCAGTTAAACGTCAATCTGAGTAGAGAATACCTGCAATGCGAAGGATTCTGGCCTCCTCAGCCTGTTGTGGTCGGGAAACCTGCCATTATGCGCGGTTACAGGATGGTCAGTGTTACCACCTTTCCCATGCAATATAACCGTGCAACGGGTGAGATGCGTTTCAACGATGAATTCGACTTTGAACTTCGCTATAATGGCATTGGCAGCAATATTGTTCAACGCCCTGATCGCAATGTTAGATCAGCCATGTTTGACAGGATCGTCGGATCACTCGTTGTCAATCCACCAAGACGGGACGATCCACCTCAACAGGGATCAATTCTCTATCTATGTCCTGATCGGAATGATGTGGAAGAAGCGCTCGAACCTCTTTTGGAATGGCGTCGCAGAATGGGCTGGACTGTGGAATTAATCAGGATTGAGGATAATAACAATGTAAACGCTATAAAAGAAACCATACAAGAAGCCTACGACGAATGGGATATTCCACCTGAGTATGTTGTTATCTGTGGCAATGGAACAAGTGATGCATATTTCATGGCATTTTATGATACGAGACAAGCGGGTGGCTATGCCTATGAATCTGATCACATATTTGTTATGCTTGATGGCGATGACATCCTACCGGAAGCGGCAATCGGACGACTGGTTTTCTTCTCAGTTCAGGAATTGCGAGGAATAATCAGTAAAATTGTCAACTATGAATCAGCGCCTTTCATAGGTGAAGATGACGATTTCGGATGGCAGAAAAGAGCCGCTGTGGTCTCTACTGATTTAACAAGCGGACTTTCTACCTCAGACGCCAGTCGCTGGGTGCGAAATATCTTGATAGATCATGGATATGAGAATGTAGAAGAATGCCTCATTTCACATAATCAATCTCAGATTAATCCTACTAATTTTATAATGGATAATACTAATTATGGATTGAGTATCCTAACGGCTCGAGGTAGTATGGGTTTAAACAGCTTTTATCATGATAATATTGACCGGTTAAGCAATGATGAGATGCTGCCCTTTGTTATCTTCGCAACATGTAATACAGGTGATTACAGTGATCGTATGTATGGGAATAGCTACATTGAGAGGTTTCTCCTCAATCCCAACGGTGGCGCCATCGGAGCGGTTGGCGCAGCCGGAGCAACTTTTGTCTCATATAATAATCTTATGCTCGCCGGAATTATTGGTGGAATTTTTATTTCGGATGTCACTACCCAGGGTTGGGCATTGATGTGCGGTAAAGTCGAACTTTACAGAAACTATGCAGGACTTGATGAAATTGCTCACGAAGTGAATCATAATGAGTTAAGCTGGATAACTTCAACTAACATTTACAATCTAATGGGTGATCCTGCGACAGACCTTTTCACCGATCAGCCTCGTCAGTTAGTAGTGGAGCATCCCGAAACCATTCATGCCGGACAGACACACTATGAAGTGCATGTCGCTTACGAAGATGATGACGCTGATGCTGCCGGCGTTCAGGTCTGTCTTTACTCTCCGGAGACTTATCAGCTTGTAAGTCAAACTAACGAGGAAGGTATAGCAGTTTTCAGACTTGATCCCGATAACCTTGCAAATGAAGATGTTA
>JAIPJL010000165.1 GCA_021734165.1 bacterium
AGAAAAAGCACTTTTTTGCTCTTCGTTATCGTTTTTCATGATAAACAGACCCGGCAAATATCGACGTAACCACGGCCAACTCAGGCTGCACAGCAGCCATTCTCAGCCCTGTATTTATTGGTTTATTTCCACACCGTTCCTCAACCCTCCAAAAGAGCAAGCGATTACTGGACGACCAATAGCCATAGCTTGCTGCTGCATAAGTCCCCACGCTTCAGATTTAGATGCTGAAACATAACATGTTATATCTTCATACCATTCTGCCAAGTTTTCCTGTGTTATGCATTGCTTCATAATGGTAATACGATTATCATGAATATTAGGAATTTTATCTTCCGGCATAGCCTTAATTTTAAGAATTACATCACGTTCACTTGGGAATGCAGTCTTAAATGCAGAAATAACGGTTTCAATACCTTTTCTTGTTCTTCCACTAATTGAAAGATTCCCTGCTGCGCCAAATACGCATAAATCTGTTTCCTTCATTTCTCTAAATTTAAATATTGAACTATCAATTCCCAAAGGGCAAATAAATATTGGGCGTGATAGGCCTTGAGCGGCGAAACTTGTTGCGTTCCACTGGCAAGGTACAATAATTGCATTTGCTTTTTGCAACATTTCGAGTGATCTTTCCGGAAGCCGCGTAGTTTCCCACATTGTAAAATATATTGTTGAAAGCCGCATGTTTGGTTTGATCATTGGAGGATAAATCATTAACTCCCATCTACAGTTCTTTGACTCATTAGCAAATAAATCAGTAACACATTTTGATACAGGTACTTCCTTAATTTGATTACCAGGAATTGGCAATACACCAAAGTCATGTCCAAATTGCTTTAATCCTTTAACAACATATTGAGCATGTAATCCGTATCCTGTATATCCGTCAAATCGCGCACGTATTATAAATTGTTTGTTAGTAATAATATGCTTATTGACATCTATAGGCGCAATATTCTCCTTATTATCTTTATCACAGTGATCATTAGAAATATTTAGTACGGTATGTCGACTTTCGGCCCATTTTATGCGTAGCTCTTCAAGAGCTTGAATGCATTTGTTTTCGAATAGAAATCCCTCGATATGAATGTTTTTTTCGGTTAGTTTCCATTTTGCCTGATTTCTATGCTGAAATATTCGACGTCCATCAAAATCATGCTGGCACATTGTACCACGCAATTGTAATATAGGTGCATCAGGCATTGCATAAGGCTGATCAAGTTTCCTAAAGGCCATATGAAAGGTTTCTTTATCACCATGTATATGCCGGTAAAAAAAATCTGAATTCTCATTATACCACATAGTTAAGCATAAAGCCTTCCAACATTTGCTTTTGTTAACAAGTATTTGCCCAGTTTCAAACTCACGCTCGTCTCTGTATTTTACGCCACATAATTCCCATATTGTTCTATTGACATCTAAACGCCCATAATCAGGCCAGAATACAGCACCAGTTTTCTCATACTGCCACATCTTAAAGAGATATTCAGGATTCCTTACAGGCATATTATCAGCATCCAAATAAAGAACTTCCTTAAAAGGCGAATATATTATCGAGTATGGTTTCAGCTCCCAACCCTTTAATATCCGAGCTGGATATGTTTTACGTACTTTAATTCCGTCTACGCATTCAACGTTCAATGGCTTTAACCATATTTTCATCTGGTCATCTATCTCATTAGCACCTAGAAACCATAGCTGAATTGGAAGTTTACATCCAAAATAACGAAGCATATTTATGCAAATCCATGCATTTGTATAATATTGAATGCCACCACCGCAAATAATAATTCCTTTGCCGGAATATGTATCTGGATATTCAGGTATTTCATTAATAAATTCCTCAGCTAGTGAATTGGCATTAGCGCTGTTCAGTTCCTTTTTATCATCAAATTGATATAAAGTTATGGATCGCGTTTTATTAGATTTATGATATCTATACTTTTCAAAAGCTGTTTCTCCTTCCAAATACATCTCTACCCGTTTGATAACATCATGTGAAGATATAATATCCATGCATTTCGGCAGGTTGCCAGTTACATTTATGCAAAGATTATCAGAACTATCGTGTTTACTTTTATCCTGCAAAGGAATTGTTCTCGACCTCCAACACCCACCAGTACTGCAACATGGAAGCATTCCAATTGTATCAATGAATTGGTGTCCTGGATATGCCTCCCAGTGTGCCGGCTCGCGTCCTCCAGCAATTACCACGCAGGGACGTAATCTCATATTTTCTTTCATTTCCACGGCCGCAGCCAGGTGCATATGAAATGTAACTGGACAGATAATGCCATCTGATTGGTAAACAAGACGAAGCAATTGCCTAAGATCTGTCTTTCCCCTAAGATCAAAAACTCCCTCAAGTTCTGGATGAAAATGTCCTATTCCCCCCACTTGTACAAATCTAATTTTTCCTTTGAAGTAGTCGACGATTTCTTGAAAACGCTTCCAATCCCACCACTTTATCGTGTAGTCTTGTTTTCCACCAGCTACTATAATCCAATAATGGCCAGCTTCTCCAATGATTTCCTCTAACGGCGAAGTACTATATTTCTCTTCTTCTGATAAATGAATATCTCCCCTGAATTCTGTTGGATTAATATTTAAATGCAAAATATCACTCAAATAGCGCTGAAACCCATGAATAAAATGATAAGGTGTCTGATTACTTCGATGAATAAGTGGATAATGACACTTTATTATTTCGACACCAGGATCGTTTTCTTCTAATGGTGTAATATAAGGATTATTCTCCCATAGTTCTGGACATGAAGTGCGGACATCTGTCAGAAATTCACCTGGGTAGCATCTGTGCAAATCCCTGACGGCAGCCGTAAGCATAATGATATCGCCTGGACTTAAATGATGTTTAAAAATCAATTTTCTCATATAACTTTATCAAATATCATCATACTCAGAAATGAATATCAAGTGTTCGATTAGAATATTTTGCAAAAAACCACGAAATCAAAGCAATTTAGCACAGAATGGCTAACTCAAATTCAAAGCTGCAGTGTGTTAAAGCAAGCCGCAGCAGTCTCGAAAAGCCGTTGCACCCGATAATCGAATAAAACCGTAGCATTCGTAGCCGCTGCGGCTGGTCCTGCGGACACAGCCGCCTGGAGTTTGGCCATTTTTATTTAATAATTAACGATATATGTCAACAAGAAGATAAATCTGGGCTCATTTTCACATTCCTGCAATTATTGAGTCCATGATTGATAATATTTATCTGCAGGGCCGCTCTTTGAGCGCTGATGACATCGATTTGATACAGAATCTGATCAGGCAAAATCCCGATTGGAACCGTACACGACTCTCTCGCCACCTCTGTGCTCTATGGCATTGGCAGGATTCGGCTGGCCGCACCAAAGATATGGCTTGTCGCACTATGCTCCTCAAGCTTCATCGCCGAGGGCTTATCCAGTTACCCCCTAGACAAAAAGCAGGTTTTAATCATTGCAGGGGGCGTTCCTTCCAACCGGTACTCCATGATACTTGCCCTCTTCAGGGCACACTCCAATCCTTGGGAACCATTCGCTTGATCATCGCCGATAACCAACCCTATCGTGATCTGTGGCAGACACTACTTTGTTGCTATCACTACCTGGGCTTTAAAACTTGTGTCGGAAAGAGCATCCGTTATCTAGCATTGGACGACTCAGACCGTCCCTTGGGCGCGCTATTGTTCGGCGCGGCCGCTTGGAAGTGCGCCGCCAGAGACAATTACATCGGCTGGTCTGCCACAGCGCGAGCGCAAAATTTGGAGAGAATTGTCAATAACATGCGCTTTTTGATCCCGCCCTGGATCAGTGTCGAACATTTGGCCAGTCATTTATTGGGCTTGAGCCTGCGCCTGCTGCCTAAACATTGGATGCTTAAGTATAAACAGCCTCCACTTCTGGCTGAAACGTTCGTCGAGTCTGAGCGTTTTAATGGAACCTGCTACAAGGCCGCCAACTGGCAGCATGTGGGTTGGACTACAGGGCGCACTCGTCAGGATCGCTATAACTGTATCCGAGAGCCGATTAAACAGGTCTATGTTTATCCGCTGTGCCCCAACTTCAGAACTCTTCTTTCTCAGGAGGTGGCATGAACCTTTTAGACACTTTTCTTTATCTGACAGAACAGTTGGATTCGGCCTTTTCACAAAAGCGCACACATATACGGGGCTGCCGTATGCTGCTGAGCAATCTCCTCTGCGCAGGCCGACACTGGATCAGTCGAGTAATCTCTCTGGCCGGGCGTATGCAGCTGGACTGGAGCGCCGATTATCGACTCTTCTCCCGCAGTCCATGGAAAAGCTCTGATATATTCGAGCCGGCTATAAAAACCTGCCTTGATATCTCGCCTGCACATGGGCCCATCTGTCTTCTTGGAGATGAAA
Organism: bacterium; assembly: GCA_021734165.1. Classification (GTDB taxonomy): domain Bacteria; phylum Electryoneota; class AABM5-125-24; order Hatepunaeales; family Hatepunaeaceae; genus JAIPJL01. The sequence goes on from JAIPJL010000165.1 coordinate 4,391, forward strand.
CCAAAATCAAACGCTCCGGTCGAAAAGTCAAGTTAGCCCGATGGATGCGTGATCCACTCTCGCCTCCATTTCACACCAATTTCATCAAAGGCTTCAGGGCGTTGCAATTCACCTTCCTTTTACCTTTGGATCAGATAGCTCAGGTCACGGCGCGCTCGATCCCGATCCTTTTTGAACCGATTTTCTCTGTGCTCAAACCATCCCGAAAAGCCTCACAGCAAACCTGGGATCAGTACAACAAGGCCCGCAGAAAAAACACCCTCTGCGATCAAGCCGTCAATAAGATGCAGCTACTGCGCCAAGTTTTCGATCGGCTTGGGGCGGCAACTCGCCCGATCCTCTTTGCCTTGGACGGTGGCTTCTGTAATAAAAAGGTCTTTAAAGCTGCCTTGAAGGGTTGCTATATCCTGGCCCGATGCCGCAAGGACGTCAAACTCTGCTTTCGATCCCAGGACCCTGATCACAAATCCAGGGTCTATGCCCCGGAGAAATGGACGCCTAAATCAGTCTACAAAGACAGCTCCATCCCGTGGCAAAAGGGTTTGTTCTTTATCGGCGGTCAATATCGCAAGCTAGGCTACAAAGTAATCGATAACCTCCTTTGGCAAACCGGTGCCGGCAAAAAGCCCTTACGCCTGATTGTGCTGGCTCCTACCCCTTATCGTCTATCACCCAACAGCAGGCTCAACTATCGCCAACCGGCCTTTCTGCTGACCGACGCATTGGATATGGATATCAATTTTCTGATCCGGTGTTACATCAATCGTTGGCAAATCGAGGTTAACAACCGTGATGAGAAACAACACATCGGCATTCAAGACCCTCAAGTCTGGAACGACAAATCCGTCGACCGCCTTCCTGCCTTCCTGGTGGCTTCATATTCCTACTTGCTTCTGGCTTCGTTGTTAGCATACGGCCCCAAGCGCACAGATGACTACCTGCGACCGCCTAAGTGGCAGCGACGACGCACCCGTCCATCCTGCCTTGACTTGATATGTTTGCTTAGAAAACAGGCCTCCGATAACCCTCAACGCCTTGAATCCCTTGAAATCAACTTCTCTGCACTCTCCACCTTAGCATCCGCCGCCTAATTGCTTAAATATT
>JAIPJL010000035.1 GCA_021734165.1 bacterium
TCGATGGATGGTGTTGTAGGACTGTCTTCTGTGCAGTTGACAAACAGAAGGGTTAGAATTAATATGACTGTAAATGACGCAAAATTCCTTATCTTGACCATGATAACCTCCAAGCTGTGAAATAATTTTAATGTATTTAAAAGGGAAGGAACTCAAATATATTGTATTCAATTTACTATGCTGTTTTTGCAAAAGTCAATTGAGTTGTACATGGAAATTCACTGTAGTTCAGTTTATAGGCGGTACTGCTGCGATAATTATACTGCTGGAGTGTACTTATGCAGATTGCAGGCAGGTGGGTTTAATCAGACAAGGAAGCTATTATTGGTCAGGTAGAGTTCAGCGTGAGAGACACTTCGTGTTCACTCTTTCGACTTTCAACTTTCGATTTAATTTGCAACTCGTTACTATATTTTATAATTCTTAATTCGTAATTCCTAATTCGTAATTGTTCCGTCACTTTCCGTCACATTTCCGTCACGCCCTCTAACCCTTACCCGTTAAGGCTTTCCGCCGATTCTGTGACGATGTGACGATAATTTTGCCTACCCTGATTCTTTGCCGAAAACTGCCGCGAGATTTGACTTTTGTCAATAAATGTCGTATATTGTCAACATATTGTATGGCGAATTTTCGGCTAATAGATCGTATTACTCCGGTGTGTCAGAAGAATTGCCATTGAAATCCTCAAATATCATGTACAAAGCCGGTATGAGAACCAGCGTTATTGCGGTTGAGAACAAGACGCCAAAACCGAGGCTCACAGCCATTGGAATCATAAAACGCGCCTGCCTTGAGGTCTCGAAGATCATCGGCATCAAACCGAAGAATGTGGTTAAAGAAGTCATTATAATCGGTCTGAAACGCCGTACACCGGATTCAAGCACTGCCTGCCGGAAAGGTACACCTGATTCCCGCGCACGGTTGATGAAGTCGATCATCACCAGCGAATCATTTACAACAATTCCTGAGAGAGCTACTATTCCCATGGCTGCGATCAAACTCAGGTTGTAGCCCATCAGTATCAGACCGCCAATCGCTCCGATGATGCCGAACGGAATAGCGCTCATCACGATGAACGGCTGAGTGAAACTGTTGAAGGGAATTGCAAGCAGCGCATAGATGACAAACATAGCAATAAAATAACCGAGAAAGAGACTGCTTAGAGATTCTTTTCTATCTCTTGCAGTTCCTTCAAAATCAAAAGATAGTCCCGGATAACCAGCCTTAATTTCCTTTAAAAAGCCCGTTTTCATAACGCTTAACACTTCATCAGCATTGGTAACCTTATCATCGACTTTGGCGGTAACATTAACGACGCGTTTACGATCTGTACGGTTGATTACGCTGAAACCCTCAGAATCGACAATATAAGCAGCCTGCATAAAAGGAATTTCGCCACCTGAAGGGGTGCGTATCATCATATTTTCGATTGCTGCCATACTGCGTCGTTCATCTTCAGGATAGCGTACCATTACCTTAACCTCATTGGAACCACGCTGCAACCTTACAGCTTCAGCGCCGTAGAAAGCGCTTCTGATCTGCATTCCGAGATCTGTCTCAGTTACACCAAGACTCGCTGCCTCAGGTTTGAGGTGTAGTTCCAGTTCACGCTTCCCCTGACTGTAACTGTCATTGATTTCGGTAACACCGGCGTAGTTGGATAGATTCATTTTAACGCGCTCAACAGCTTCAAGTAGAACCTGGTATTCATCATGTGCAAGTTGTATATCTATATCAGCGTCGGAACCGACCATTCCCGATCTCATCGAAATAGTTTCAACACCCGGAACATCTCCTATTCTCTTCCGCCACTTCATCGTAAACTCCTTCAAGTCGATAGTTCGCTCATTCGATGGAATGAAAGTAAAGCGAAGCTCAGCGGTATTACCTGAACTTGATCCACTTGACCCGAACGGTCCCATGCCTCCTCCTGACTGAGAACCTATGGTTTTAAATACACTCAGCGCTTCGCTTTTACCGTCACCTCGCAGACTGTCGTACTCTGCTACAAGGTTTAATCCTTTCCGTTCTATTATCTCAACGGCTCGTTTTGTGTCGTTATAAGGCGTCCCCGGCATCATGGTTAGGTTCATGGTTATATGATCGGCTTCAATCTGAGGCATAAATACAAATTTAATCAAACCGCTGCTGACTATTCCAATTGAAATCAATAATCCAGCAACTGCAATTGCGACTGTTATGTATCGGTTTTTAATAACCCATTCAAGCGTTTTAGCATAAGTTTTATCTCTCACCCAGTTTAGTAAAATATCAAACTTTTTACGCTGGTTTTCTATCTTTACCCAGATTTCAGCTTTGCTTTTTACAAAATTTCCTGATAAATGAGCGGGCAGTATGAACAAAGATTCAAATAGTGAAAGACCAATGACGGTTATAACAATCACCGGTACAACCCAGAAAAACTTACCCATCATACCGGATACAAACAATAAAGGCGCAAATGCTGCCATAGTCGTTAATACGGCAAATATCACCGCACGAGCTATCTCCTGAGCGCCATCAACTACAGATTGGGAGTGAGATTTACCCATTCTGCGATGGACAAATATATTTTCACCGACGACAATAGCATCATCTACTACAATACCAAGCACAACAATAAAAGCGAACAATGACAACATGTTTATCGAAACATCGAACGATGGCATAAATAACATAGCGCCAAGGAAAGAGATAACCATTCCTACTGCCACCCAGATAGCAAGGCGAATCTCAAGGAATAACGCCAAAATGATAAATACTAATACTATGCCTATCGATCCATTTGTCAGCAGAAGGTCGATACGATCCTGAAGAAATTCCGAACGGTCACGAATTATTTCGAGATTTACACTTGATGGAAGCTGAGGCTGAAGCTCCGCAATATAATCTTTGACGGTACTCGCAATATCCTTTGGAGTTTGTTCTCCTACGCGATAGACTTCAATCATCGCCGCGGGTTTACCGTTGAAAACCGCTTCATGGTCATATTCAGCAAAGCCATCGGTGATCTCAGCAATCTGTCCGAGTGTAACTCTCGCTCCGTTTGGTCCTTTAAACACCGCGAGGGAGTCAAATTCAGCGCCGACGTACTTCTTTTCTTTGGTTCGTATCATCACATCGCCGCCGATGGTTTTTATAGTACCGCCTGGCATGTCGAGTGATGAACTTCTAATAATACCGGCAACCTGACTTAGGGTGAGATTGTAACGACGCAGGTTCTCTTCGGATATTTCAATCGATATTTCCTGGGGTCTGACAGCGGAAATTTCAACCTGAGTGATATTTTCCTTAGCAAGCAAATCATCGCGAATCCTCTCCGCATAATCGTTAAGGGCGTGTTCGGACACATCGCCGTAAACCACTAACGTCATTACTTCACGGCGGTTCGTTACCCTTGATACGATGGCTTTTTCGGCGTCTTCCGGAAATATTCTGATGCGATCTACTTCTGATTTGACTTTATCAAGTATGTTATTTGCATCAGAGCCTTCAACAATTTCCACAATAAGCGTTCCGACGCCTTCACTTGCTGTGGCGGTGAAACGCTTAATATCATCAACACCACTAACTGCCTGCTCAAGAGGTCGTATTATGCTGTCCTCAATTTCCGCGGGACTTGCACCTGGATAAGCCACAACCACAGAGATCATATCAAGTTCAAATTCAGGGAATACCTCCTGTTTGATCTTACTGCTCATGATCAAACCGCCGACAATCAGGATCAACATAAATATATTCGCTGCAACGTGATTGCCAGCCATGTATTTTATTGGATTGCTCATTTACAGCCATTTTGCTGAGCAACATCTTTCATCACAGGTTGCAGCTTCAGTCCGGGAGCGGCGCCAGAGATATTTGAAACAACGACATACTCACCAGGCATGATACCATCTGAAATCAGAACATCCGACGTTGTTAACCGCTTAACTAAGACTTCTCTGACCTCAAGCGTACTGTCATTCGAGGCGATCCAGATTTTATGTTTATTGCGCAACGCCTGACGAGGCAATGTGATTACATCATCTATTTTAATGCCGATAATCTCAACTTCGACGAAAGTTCCGATGCTGAGTTCAGGAGAGTGAGCTTTCCGTTTTTCAAATGGATTTCTAACCTGAACAACAACCTTTGCCTGACGTAGCGCAGGATCTATTACACCGACTGTCCTGTCAACACGCCCATGCCATGCGTAAGTCTCATCCTTAAGTGTAAGCCTTACGACTGCTTTAGCGCCTGGTATGTCTAACCAAGCTAACTCATCAATTGGCAGAGCGACTTCGATCTCAACCATCTCAATGGAGTACAATCCCGCAATCCCAACACCTGTTGCGATAAATTGACCTGGATCTGCATTTTCCCATTTGATACGGCAATTGAATGGAGCCGTTATTTCTGTGCGATCAAGTCTCAGTTCAGCGCCGGATAGGGTAGCTCTGGCTGATGCAAGAGCAGCTTCCGCCTGTTTTAATTGAGGCTCGTGCAATACTAAAGCATTGGGTTTACTAATATCTTCGGAACGGTTTAGCCTGTTGTTGGAAGCCTGCATAGTTTCCCATTCCTCGCGAGCGATTTCAGCATTCGCTTTTGCAACTGCAAGACCGTATTCGGCTTGAGCGACTGCCGCTTCAGCCTGTTCCACCGCAAGCAGATAATCGTCCTGTTCGATACGCAGCATCGGCTCGTTTTTACTAAAGACTCCACCAGTCACAAAATCAGGCGATACCCATTCAACCTGTCCCGGAACTTGTGCGGAGAGGCTGATCTCATATTGCGCTTTGACATTTCCAAAACCGCGCACGACAGCATTTGTTGATTGTACTTCAGCAGCGATAACTTCCGCGAGCACACCTTTGTTGAACATAGGAGGCGCAGTTGGTGGTTTACGGCGGCTAATTGTCATTATAAACAGGATCAGAGCTCCGCCAATAATGATTAGTAACGGAAATAACCAGCGTTTTTTTCCATTTTTTGTATTTTCTGACATTTATTTATTTCCTGTCTGAAGTTCTTCTGCAATATCCGTAGTCCAATCTCCACCGAGAGCGGTAACTAAGTTGATCTGAGCGTCTATTAGCTCTCGCCGTGCAGAAATCAGGCTGCTGTGAGCATTAAGATAGGCTGTCTGGGCATTAGTAACCGTAAGATAAGTTGAAACACCGCGCAAATAGCGATCCGTAGCAATTCTCAAAGAATTAGCGGCGGCTTCAGTCTGTGTTGTGAGTTCATTAACAACAACCTTTTGCTGCTGGTTTTTCGAGAGTGCATTTTCAACATCTCGAAAACCGTTAAGAACAGTTTCCATGTAATTCGCAGCGCTTGCTTTGTATGCAGCTTCTGTTCTGTCTGCATTGGCTTTAAGTCTGCCACCTGCAAATAGCGGAACAGTCAGACTGCCGATAGCATTCCAGACCATAGCCTCTGGATCGAGCGCATCTTTCAACTCCTGACTGCTGCCACCCACTGTACCAGTCAAACTGAATGAAGGCAGGCGACTTGCTACTGCCTCAGCCCATCGACTGTCCGCTGCACGCATCTTATAATAAGCTGAAATAACATCCGGACGTCTTTTCAACAGCTCACTCGGAATGCCGGGTGAAAGCGTTGTAATTTCCGACGGAAGCTCAGTTTTTTCAACTTCTAATCCCTCACCTGGGTAATTCCCTGTCAAGACAGAGAGAGCATTTTGCGCTGAAACAACCGCGGTCTCTAACTGTGCCAGACGGGATTTGGCGCCTGCGAGATTTACTTGAGCCTGATAGACGTCGAGTGAGGATACTGTTCCGCGCTGATACCTTTTCTCAACCAGCTCAAGGTATTCCTCGAATGAGAGGATCATGTCATTCAGAAGCGCAGTCTGCATCTTCAGTTCAACTATCTGATAATATGTTCTTACAGCTTGGGAAGATATTGACAGAATAACCGCCTGCAGGTCTGCCCGACTTGCTGATAGATCATTATATGACGCTGCACGATTTGCGGCGAGTTTTCCGAATAGATCCAGTTCCCAGGCTGCTGTCAGTTTTACGTTATAAATCTCATCGGGAGTTGTTGCTGAAGAAAGTGGAGGGTTATCACCAACATTACCATTCTTCTGGTAGCTGCCCTGAGTGCTGATTGATGGAAACCATGATGATCTGGAGCTTGTATTCAAAGCGCGATACTGATCCAGTCTCGCTACAGCGGCCTCAAGCGTTAAATTATGGTTAAAGACCTGATCCATCAATTGATTTAATAAACTGTCATTAAAAGCAAGCCACCAGGGATCAGTGTCAAATTCACCTTCTTTAATTGAATGTGTATAGTGATCCGGAAGAGGTTCCATTTGTGGATTATGCGATCTTTGCCAGAAACTGCAACCGGAAACCAAGATGATTAAAGTGATTAGACTGATTGTCTTAATTAATTTGCTCAAATTATTCTTTGTTTTTTCTTTACAGATTACTCTATGAAACACTTGAAAGCGTTAATTCACGCGCGGGAATTGTATAATATATCATTTATTCATAAACGGCAGGAAGCTCATGAAGTCAGCGTGATGAACGATATAAGCTTCCGTTGAGCGCTTAACTTTATCACCTTCACCAGCGTGTGCGGCAATGATATGCAGCACTCTATCGGGAACGCCGCATTGCATCGCTAAACCAACTCCGGAAAACGGATGTCTCACAAATCTACCATAGTCACTTTGAACGGCTTTTTCGTTGACTTTCTCATATTCAAGCAGTTTGCCAACATCGCATAATATAGCGCCGGAGATAACGGTATCCATATCAATCGGAAGATTATCACCGAAGAACTCAATCATCTGGGTGGCAGCGTCTCTTGAAATATGAACCACAGCACGCTTATGCTCCATAAATGTAACTGGGCAGTCCTTAACAAGCAGAGTAAACGGTATTTTGTTTAAGTCCTGAACTGTTAACGGACTTGTTTGAAGAGCTAAAGCCCATGTATTAAGTGTCTGCTCTCTAAGCTCAACATTGTTGATCCATTTCAGCTCTGGCCAGAGTTCACTTGCCAACTTTAATGAATCTTTAGATATTGTTTGTATAACTTTATTCGTCAATGGTACTCTCCCGCTTGATAAATTTGCATGTTGACACACAGAACGATAAATTAACATAGTATAAGCTTAACTGCAAATCATACTAATCGGTTTCCGTTGTGTTACGCTTTAATTCAGAACATATTAGCTGTAGTAAATGGAGTTTCACATGCTACATTCACATACCGTAATCTGTACCGCCGGACATATTGATCATGGCAAGTCGTCATTGATGCTAAATCTAACCGGATATAATCCTGATGTCTTGCGTGAAGAACAGGAACGCGAGATGACAATAGAACTCGGTTTTGTCTTCTACGGTGATGACGTCACTTTCATAGACGTACCGGGTCATGAGAAGTTTCTCAAAACAATGCTTGCAGGAGTGTCAAGTGTTGATGGAGCAATATTAGTGATTGCTGCAGACGATGGGATAATGCCCCAAACAAGAGAGCACTTTGAAATTTTACAACTGCTTGGCATCAAGCAGGGGATTATTGCGTTAACCAAGGTCGATCTTGCGGAGGATGACTGGCGTGAGCTTGTAATTGAAGAAATAAAGGAATTGACTAAAAACTCATTTCTTGAAGAGGCGCCCATTTTACCGTTATCCAATAGAACCAAAGAGGGTATGACCGAGTTTAAGGAAGCCCTTGACAATCTGATATTATCGACGACTTCACGAAATGATCGAGGATTATTTCGCATGTGGTTAGATAGAGCGTTTACAATTAAGGGCTCAGGGACAATCGTTGCCGGAACGGTGCTTTCAGGAGAGTTGAAGACAGGCGAGCGGGTTGAAATTTTACCTGCAGGGATAAATGCCCGTGTAAAAAGGATTCAGGTTCACAAACAAGACGTTAACTTTGCCTCTATCGGTGAACGTGCAGCGCTAAATCTTCCCGGTATAAGTAAGGATGATGTTAATCGAGGTGACCTTCTTGCTACTCCTGATCATTATCGACCAACATATATGTTAAATGCAAGACTAAATTTACTAAGCTCAGCATCCAAGCAGCTCGAAACAAGAACTCGCATTCGCCTTCATCTTGGAAGTTCTGAGCATATCGGACGTGCCATAATGCTGGAAAAACAGCCGATTCAGCCAGGTGAATCAGGGCTTGTACAGTTCAGGCTTGAAGATCAGGCAATGGCGGATATTGGCGACAGGTATGTTGTACGCAGCTTTTCCGAGGGTCGTGTGCTGGGTGGTGGTGTACTTCTGGGAGTTCATCCGAGAAAGATGAAATATGCTGAGAAAGATGAAATGGAAAGACTTAGAAGGCTTGAATCTGCCGAGCCTTATGAGATAGTCCACCAGTATATTTCAGGTATTGGTGAGAAAACTACTGATGCTGCAACAATGTCACGAGAATTAGCTCTGCCGAAAGAAGAGGTAGTAGATATAATTAGCGCGCTTAGTCGTGACAGAAAGATTAAAGTTTTAAATCCAAAACCCAAATGGCAGGTTATTGATGCAGTCCTTTATACGTCGCTTCTGGAAAACATCTGTGTTTTTTTGGATGATTTCCATCAAAAACAATCTCATATTAGCGGTATGCGCCGCTCTGATCTGAAAGCAAAGCTGATGCCCAAAGCTCCACTTAATCTTCTGGAAATTTTGTTAAATAATCTGATTGAAGAGAAAAAAGTGATTGTGGATGCGGAGATTGTGAGAAAAAGTGATCATAGAGTCACATTCAGCGATGATCAGGAACAGCTTAAACAAAGGATTGTCGATATTTATATTGAGCGGATGTTTAATACACCGGATACAGATGAACTCTCTAAAGAAATCGGTTGTAAACCAAGCGAGGTTGATCTGATAATTACAGGACTTTGCGAATTAGGTGAAATTCGGAAATTACATGGACCCGATGGTAAACCGTTTTATTTTCATAGAATGGCGATTGAGAAAGCAGAAGAATTACTACGGAAATTCTTCAGAGAACACAGCGAAATGAGGTTTTTTGAGTTCAGGGAATTGATTGACTCTTCAAGAAAATATACTACTCCAATCTTAATGTACTTCGATGATAAAGGATTGACTTATCGTGATGGAGAAGTCAGACGAATAAAAAGTAGTTAAGTGATTATTTTTAATGAAAATAAAATGTTTTATTATATTGTAAATATTTTTGTGAAGTATCATATAACTATTGACATTTGCAATATTTGCGGTGTATATTAAAAACTGAGTCAATACATTTGAAAATTGTCTTTCATTATAGAGCAAGAAAACTACACTTTTGAGTGCAAGATACAACATCAAAACAAACAAATGAGTGAATCACTTCGTCTTACAACTGACTATCTCCTCAAGGTTGCTGACAAGTTTGGTTATGTTTTAAATCCAAATGAGAAATCGCTTGGATTGATAATAGGTTATCTTGACAAAAATAAACAGAGTTACGGTAGATATTATTGTCCCTGTAAGCAGCATCATCCGGTTGATGAAAAACGTGATCCTATTTGTCCATGTAGAACCTTCAAGGACGAAATTGCGAAAAGCGGATGTTGCGAATGTCATGTGTTCTTTAATGCAGAAGCAGCAGAGAAAGCAAGAAAAAGCGTTGGATTGCTATCTACAGTTACATGCCCTGGTTGAGCATCTAAAATTGGAAGAGCGCAGTTAGCGCTCGCGTTATCAAGGCTTCCTGTGATTGATGATCCAAGGGTAATTGTTGGTAGTAATACTGCTGATGACGCCTGTGTGTTTCAGATATCTCCTGACAGGGCATTGGTGCATACAGTTGACCTTTTTGCACCCGCTGTTGATGATCCTTACACGTTCGGCAGGATCGCAGCGATTAATTCGCTTTCAGATATCTATGCGATGGGCGGTAAACCGCTTTCCGCTATGAACGTACTTGGAATTCCCGGCAATCTTGAGAGTGGAATAATCAGTGATATTCTGCATGGCGGACAGGATGCGATTGTTGAAGCAGGCGCTGCAATGCTTGGTGGTCATACGTTTCAGGATTCTGAGATAAGATACGGACTTGCTATTACAGGTGTTATTTCACCTGATAGAATATTTACCAACAGTAGGGCAAACCCCGGTGATTTGTTAGTTCTAACCAAGCGTCTTGGTACAGGAACGATAATTCAGGCAATGATGACACGCGGTGTAATTCCTGAGGCTGTTTATAAAATGGTTGTTGATTCAATGCTTTTTTCGAATCGTCGCGCATCGGAGCTTATGGAGAAATACGAAGCATCTGCCTGCACGGATATTACCGGTTTTGGTTTCCTTGGACATACTTGGGAAATGGCGGAAGCTTCTAAAGTTGGAATGACCATTTATTGCGATAAACTACCGATATTTCCATTGGCGATGGATTTGATTAGAGATGGTGTTGAAGACGCCGGCGTAGGCATGAATAGAAATTCTTTTGAAAAGGTCATAGAATTTGATGCGGATATTCCTGCTGAATATGAGAAGTTACTTTATAATTCGGAGACTTCAGGGGGATTGCTGATAGCGTTGCCTGAAGATCAGGCAGGTAATTTAGTTGAAAGACTTTTAGAAGAAGGATGTGATTCTGCTGCTGTTGTTGGTGAAGTTGTGAAGGAAAATCCCGGTAGGATTGTAGTTAAGAAATAATAATGTAAGAACTATGTTACCAGAAATAGTTCACGTACTTCAAAATAAGAGAAGCGAGGAGAAGATCAACACTATGAAAAAAAATGTTCACATCACACAATTTCAACGAAAAGCATTAGCATTTTTTATTGTGTTGATTGCCTTTGGCTGGGTGATAACTGAGGATGTCTCAGCTTACGAAAGGAAAGTTCTGTTTGAAGATTTTACTTCAACGACTTGTCCTCCCTGTGCAGCGTTTGCTCCCACTCAAGAGAACTATCTTGAAGAGTTGGGTGATCTTGTTGCCCCGATAGCATTTCACGTCTGGTGGCCAGGTGATAGCGATCCCTGGTGGCAGGATAATCAAGATGAAAACAGAGTCCGCGTTCAGTATTACGGTGTAAATTCAGTTCCAACTTTGTTCTGTGATGGCTCAGTTATTGGAGACAGAAACAACATGCGTTCTATTATCAGAAACCGCTCCGAATCTGAATCACCTCTTTCAATAATGATTATCGGTTCAATTGTGGATGATGAGCTAAATGTGTTTATCAGGGTTACATCTGACGAAGAATTAAACGATTTAAAATTGTTTATCGCCCTGAAGGAAATCCACGCAGAATATCGTGGTGTAAATAATTGGATGGACCATTACGATGCTATGGTTAAAATGATTCCCGATGCTAATGGAACAGATTTTAGTATTGTTGCAAATGAAACTCTTGGATTTGAGCTTGAACAGGATATGGATGGCGTTGGCTGGCATGAACTTGATGTAGATAACCTTGAGATGGTCTGTTGGGTTCAAGCTGATAACAGAGAAGTCCTCCAGGCAGAAGTAACCGACCTTAACGGATTCAATGGTCTATTTTACGGTAACCTGGTTAACAACATGACAGGAGAAGGTATTGAAGGCGCTACGGTGACAATTAACGAGATTCCTCGCAATTGCATCACTGATGAAAACGGTACGTTCGCCTTCGCACGGATTCCCATTGAATCTTTTACTGTGAATGTGGAAAGATGGGGCTATACATCTATTGAGGAAGCGGAATTTACTTTTAATGACAGTCAAGAAATTCACGAGGACATTCGTCTGTTTCATCCTGAATTAACCTTGAGTTCGGAAACGGTTGCTGTTGATTTGGCATGGCGAGAATCCACCACTATAGATATTAATCTAGATAATACAGGTGACGGTCCACTCGAGTTCTCGACAAACATCCGTGGGGCTCGTGTTGAAGGTGGATACTGGGATCAAATAGCAGAGATCAACACCGGTGAGATTACCGAAGATGTTCGACTTCAGGCAGCGATCTATTTCCAGGATCATTTTTGGGTAGCCGGAGGAATGAATAGTGAAACGCCAAATCATTTGTACAAGATTACGCATGACGGTGAACTTGTCGCAACATACGAACAGGCAGCGTGGAGCAACTATGGCTGGCGTAGTCTCGCTACTGATGGTGAATACCTTTATGGAGCTGACTCAGCTTATATTGCTCAAATAGATCCAGAAAACGGATCAGTCACAGGTTTTCGCATCCCATCACCGATTAATCCTACATATTCAGTCGCTTATGACAACGAGAACGATTTATTCTGGGTATCATCGTTAAATGCTGAAATCTATGGCATTGATCGAGACGGTAATGAGATATCCTTTGTTTCAAATAACAGACGTTTTCGTACTTGTGGATTGGCATATTTTCCTGATGATGTTGATGGTTATAAGCTTTATTTGCTTGAGAATTCTCGTGATAATACTGTAAAACTCTGGAAACTCAACATCGAAACCGCTCACGCTATTGAGATTTGCGTTCTCGATGTAGGCAACGGAGAAAGCGCCGGAGGATGCACATTATCCAACGATTTATATGAATTTACTTGGGCATTTTTAGTCCAGATGCAGGCAAATAATGACTACTTGAGGATTTATGAGGCTTCCAGTGATTTCTACTGGTTGGATGTTAATCCTCGCAGCGCTAATCTTGAACCTGACGAAGAAATTGCGCTTCATATTGATCTTAATGACCTTAATCTTCCGGGTAACGAAACTTACGAAGCATATTTACAGTTCACGCACAATACACCGGTTGAAGGTTCAATCTGGATTGATATTGCTTTAACGGTACTCGATGTTAAAACTGATGAAGTGTCAGGAATACCGTTGGAATATGGTTTGACATTGGTTTATCCCAACCCATTCAACGCGGTTAGTAACGTCAACTTTAATCTTGACCACGCTGCTGACGTCAAACTTACTGTTCATGACCTGACAGGACGTCAGGTTACCGAGCTATTGAATGCTCAAATGGGAACAGGGAAGTACGCTATTCAATTTAACAGTGAAGGTTGGGCTTCCGGTATGTACATACTCAGACTTACAGATGGCTCACGGACGTCAATGAAGAAAATCGCTTTGCTAAAGTAAGAAAATAATAAAGACTTTAAAAGAAATAAATCAGGTTAAATTTTAACAGGAGAAAACATGAAAAAAACATGGTTTTCACTTGTTGTGCTATTGCTCGTTGTATTAATGTCAGGAACATCTCAAGCTGTTGAGATATTCTTTTGGCAGCATGACAACGGAGTAACGTCAGCGGACAGGGTTTTGCGCAGGAGTCTGACAACGACACAATCGTTAACAATGACTCTTGATCAACTCGACATTGACTACGACATTAACACAACATTACCAGCAGATCTGAGTGATTATGACTTAGTTATGACCAGTCTCGGATACTATTGCCCAGGTTGAGGCGGTGGCGATCCCGCGAGCCAGATTGGCTCGAGAGAACGAGATATCCTTTCTAATTTCTTCGATCATGGTGGAGCAGCCTACATTGAAGGCAATGATTTTGGCGCTGACCACTACCGCACAGAATTTTGGGAATACTTTCACACAGATTTTGAAAACACCGGAACAGACGGCGAAGTGACCGAGGTTCACACCGAAGAAGATGGAGTACTTGGCGAGAACATATTCGATTATCCAGGTGGCATAGACGCGATAAGACGTCCTGACAGATTTTCTGCAGGAGATGGAGCAGATGAACTCCTTTTCGATCAAACAGGAAACGACAATTATTTACGCGGGGTGCTGTACTACGGTGATTACAGAACATACGCTCAGGGTGTCTGTTTCCTCAATTTCGATGAAGATGGTTTTGATCGCGCCGAATTTTTAGAAGACATTATACTTGATCAGTTGACTGGTTATGGTGGTATATTCATTGGAAGTGTTGTAAACAATATGACCGATGAAGGAATTGAGGGTGCAACAGTGACCATCAATGAAACCAAGCGTACTGTTATTACTGATGAAGATGGTTTTTTCATTTTTGAGCGTGTTCCGGTAGAAACTTTTACAGTGAATGTAGAGAAATGGGGCTTCACTACCGTCGAATCTGCAGAGTTCACATTTGATGGACAGATGCAGCTAAACTCTGAAATTCGTATGCTTCATCCTGAAATCTCACTCGCAAGTGATGATATTTCCGTTCAGGTAGCGAACAACGAAGAGTTTACCTATGATTTAACACTTACAAATGTAGGTGATGGGCCTCTTGTCTTTGATAACACTGTCCGAGGTACTCCCGTGGAAGGTGAATTCTGGGATCAAATAGAAGCGGTAAACACCGGTGATATTACGGAAGATGCTCGTCTTCAGGCTACGTTATTTTTCCAAGACCATTTCTGGGTAGCCGGTGGAATGCAAAGTGATATGCCCAATCACCTCTACAAGATTACACGCGATGGAGAATTAGTTGATTCATACGAGCAAGCCGCTTACAGCAACTACGGCTGGCGGAGTCTTACCACGGATGGTGAATATATCTATGGAACTGACTCTGATTATATTTCGCAAATAGATCCTGAGAGCGGACAAGTCACAGATTTTCAAATTCCAGCGCCACTTAATCCAACCTATACAATTACCTATGATAACGAGAATGAACTGTTCTGGGTATCGTCCGTAACTACTGATATCTTCGGAATAGATCGGGATGGTAATGAGATAGGTTTTATCCGAAACAGTGGACGTTTCAGAATTTCCGGATTAGCATATTTCCCTGATGATGTTGACGGATATAAGCTGTATCTGCTTGAGAATTCACGTGAAGACGGTGCTGTAAGGGTTTGGAAACTTGACACAGAAACAGGTGATGCAATTGAGATTGATGTTCTTAATGTCGCTGAAGGTGAACGTTCAGGCGCCTGTACTTTAACGAATGAACTTTACCCATTTACATGGGCGTTCTTAGTCCAGATGCAGGCAGATGATGATTACCTGAGAATTTTTGAGGCATCCAGTGATTTCTATTGGCTGGACATTCACCCTCGTAGCGCTTTTCTGGATCCCAATGAAGAGATGGAACTCCATTTTGACTTCGCAGCAGGTAATCTTCCTTACGACGAGACTTATGAAGCGTACATGCAGCTTACTCATAACACACCTGTTGAAGGTTCAATATGGATTCATATCGCTATGACCGTGCTTGAGAACTCCGCTCCCGGAGTTACGGAAATACCTCTTGATTATGGACTGTCATCAGTTTACCCTAACCCGTTCAACGCTGTAAGCAATATTAATTTCAGCCTTGACCGGGCTGCCGATGTTAAGCTCACGGTTCATGATCTCACTGGACGACAGGTTACGGAATTGGTAAATGAGCATAGAGGTTCTGGTAAGTACACCGTTCAACTGAACAGTGAAGGTTGGGCTTCCGGGATGTATATGATCAGACTAACTGATGGTTCAAGAGTATCCATGAAAAAGGTTGCTCTGCTGAAGTAAGTCTTCATTATCTGTCAGTAAGTTTTATTTGACATATTCTGCCCCGATGATATTTGTTCATCGGGGCAGTTATGTTTATATCGTTGTGTCGTGGTTTACTTTAAGTCAACATTTCTCAGCCCATTGAATCCTTGCTTTTCATACATCATATTATTAAATTTTAAAGATTAGTTATTTTACTGATTGTGAGTACCAGTTATTCACACCTTAACGAAGTATTCCGGAAAAACAGCATTGGAGTTATCTTTGATTTACAGTTCTGTTTCATTAAACTCTAAACGATCATGTTTAATAAAACTATCGCTTTCGATAGCTATTTTAGTTACACTTCTAAATCTGCCTGTTCTCGCAGATCCTCCGGTTTTAAGCTCACCAACTGTAATTCAGAATGAGAATGAAGAGCTACCAGGTGATTTTTCTGGTATGACAGCTCCCTGTTTCGGGGATTGGGATAACGATGGTGATCTTGATTTAATGATCGGCACTTTTGAAACTGGTCCGATCTATTACTTTGAAAACGTATCAGAAGAGAATATTCCTGAATATGCACTTAGAGATACTATGAAAGCTGATGGTGAAATTATTTCCGGACCCTTTGGTTGATGTCATGGCGCTTTACCGCAGATGGCGGATATAGATAACGATGGTGATCTTGATCTTTTCTATGGTGATGATGAAGGATATATAAGACTTTACGTTAGAGGGGACGAAGGAGAGCTTTCTCTATCAGGGAACGTTGAAGCTGATGAGGAAGTAATTGATATGAGTGATCGCGCTGCTCCGGAATTAACGGACTGGGATCTGGACGGTGATCTTGATATGGTTGTAGGCAGTTCGATTGGGATTGTTACATTGTTTATAAATGATGGTTCTGCTGAAGAATATCATTTTACTAACAGCGGTACTATCTATGAAGGTGACCAGGAGATATGGCTTGGATCAGAAACCGTAACATCATTTGGCGATCTTGATGGTGATGGTAAAAGAGATCTGATTGTTGGTTCTGTTTTTGGTGAAATTTGGTTTTATCCTAATACTGGAGAAAATAATGATCCTGTATTTGGCGCCGGTATTCATCTTCAGGATGAAGATGGGGAAATTTCACACGGATATGCAGGTTATCCAAGACCTAAATTAGTTGACTGGGAAGGTGACGGAGATCTGGATATTGTGACAGGATGGATATCGCCTTCGATATTGTTGTATATTAATCCAACTGACCATGTTGTACAGGATGGTTACAACGAAAGGCCTACATCGTTCAGGATTATTTCTAACTACCCTGAGCCGTTTAACGGTACAACGATGCTTCAATTTGAGACGGACAGGTTCAGTTCTGCACAATTGAAAATTCTTGATTTAAACGGAAGAGCACATAAATTTATGAATCTTGGAATACTTAATCCCGGACAGCAGCGGATGACGCTTGATATGCATGGTATGTCATGTGGCAAGTACATAATCAAACTTGAAACTGCAAACTATTCGGTAAGTAAAACCGTAACATTAATTAAATGATTTTTAAAGCTAAGAAATATTCAGAACAACTTCATTTATTAGTTGCACTTGTTCTGATACTATACATTACTGTTACTTTTATATTAGGTTGTGCTGCCAATTTGGAAAACAGGTACATGATCGACGATCCTGTCAACGATCCGGTCATGTCCTGTGATGATCAGCAGGACAGCGATCTCGTGAAGGTCGAGGAGGGCGGAGGTGGTTCCGCTGGTGGAGGATGCCCTACGTGATAGCGCTGCTTCTACGCTTCGGTCGAGGCGCCTTGAATATAACAACCATTAATCTCCGATTGTCAATTCAGATAGCAGCAGCATTCATTTTACTTTCTATATTCACAAGTGATTTATATGCAATCGGAGAGAGTGGTTTATACACATCTAAAGTAAAGTTTGAGTATCAGTACAGCGACTATGAGGAATACCGATACCTAACTATCCCCAGTGATGATCCAAGTATTGCATTTATTTACATTAATCCTTACATCTCCAGCTTTCCTGAACACCGTTCGCTTGCTAAAATTACCCAGCTTCTTGGACCGATTACCATACTCGAAATGCGTTATGAATACTCCGATCTGGACGCAACCAAGAATCAGCATCGTTATTTCGGTCGTCTCGACAGAGATATAACCGATATGACAACGCTGTACGGAGCTTTCCAGTATCTAAGCGGAACTAACAGCAATCCGGATTCGACATCCACCGACGGCACGATGATGATGCTTGGGATTAAGCATGACAGATCGGGATGGATTAAAGCGGAAGCCAGTTTCAGCTATGACGTCAGCAACACTTCGGAGGGCGCTTCATTTGATACATATATGCCAATGTTCAAACTGCGCTGGTCGCTCAACAGCGTTACTGCTTTAACAGGTCGCTGGGACGGCTACTGGATAGTATCAAATGGAAGTTCCTATCCGTTACATGCACTTACTATTTTTGTAAGCAGGTACTTTCCAACACAAACTGCGCTGCATGTATTTACACGATTGTATGCAGACGACAGTGTCATTAAATCTTTCTCTCCATCTATTGAAGTTGCGCAGTACATACGGTGGAATTTGACAGGTCGGTTGACTTATCGTTTTTACCGTAATTGGTTCACTGGCGATGTGATCCCTGAATACATTGAAGGCGCTTATCTCACCGCACACAGCGTGAGGGCTTATATAGAATGGCAGATAGGCGCAGAGATTAAATTACATTTTAAGATTCGTAAGTATATCAGCGATCAGGATGTGAATATGAATACGTATCTGGTGGGATTTGAATATGAATTGTAATAGAATATTTGCAACCATACTTTCGTCGGTTTTTCTGATAATCTCAGGTTGTGGTGATCCGCCACCGGATATGCCCGTTGCGCCTTTGAACATAGGAGATATTTACGTCAGCATTTCTGTGAGTTTATCTCCTGATGATTTAGTTATTCCGGACAGCATTAATGTTATTATTGACGGAGATAATCCCGGTTTGTGGATTGATAATCCTGACACGATCAGCGATGTTCTGGCAGGTTCTCACGAATTTGATTTTAGTTTTCCTATAAACAATCTGGTTACAGGACATAATGGCTTCATTGCCGAGGTTTTCTATAACGAGATTACTCATTTCCCGCTTATCTTTGAAGCAGGTAGCATATCCGTCACCGGTAGAATATCACTAAATGATCCGCTTCCTGATTCTATCGCAGTTGTACTTGACGGTGATTCACTTGGCTATCATGCAAATCCTCTATCCATTCCGGGGGTACTGACAGGTTCACATACAATTGTTACTTATAGCGAAATTGATGGTTCTGAGTTTATTGGAAGCAGTGATGATGTCGTTGTAACATACAATGCACTGACTGAGGTTGACATTACTCTTGCAACTGGTGGAGTTCTCGTCGTAAATGCAACCTCCGATAGCGCTGAGGTTGACAGTTTCAAGGTTATATTGGGTGATAACGATTACGGATTGAATGAAGCGCCTCGTTTGTTGAGCAATATCGCAACGGGAACATATCAGCTTCAAGTCTGGTTTCATGATGATACTGTAAAAACTTTCGGCTGGCAACCAAATATTGAGATAACAGCCTCTGAAACTACGCGCGTTTCAATTGAAATGGGACCTGTATCGCCGTTTGTAGGCAATTTTGCGCCAGTTATTGAATGCACGGATTTTGATTCAACAAATCACAGGTCTCTGGATCACCTCGGGAAGGTGATATATTTTTATTTCTTCTCAGGCACGTGAGAAATTTGTGTTGGAGAGGAGATTCCTTTCGCGCAAGAACTTATTGATGAAGTATATCCTGACAGTCTTGTTGAGGTCTGGACGATAAATGAAGATGCAACCCACAGCCGTTTGGAGGAGATAAGGCAGGATAATAACATTCACCTGAAAATGATGGAAAGAGCTGACGATGCTTTTACAACATATAAGCTCGGTCGCTCCTTTCGGACGCTGCCGCCGATGTATATTATCATAGATAAAAAAGGTATAATAAGGCATCGCAGCGTTGATCAGGGCTCTATCTCGCTTGAGGACATTGCTGATCTGGTTGCGGAATTGATTGAGGAGTAACGAGGTACGAGGTTCGGATAAAGTGAACATTCTTATTCACAGGCAGTAAGGTCATCCCCCTTTGGTAAGGGGGATTTAAGGGGATTTATTAATATGTCAAGTTTGTTAATAAGCCTGACACATTAAACGAACAACACAGATTAACTAACAAAGATATGCGACAACTTTTAATAATAATTATCATCCTGCTTCTTTGCACTGTTGTTGCAAAGGCGGATATGACAGTAGGAGATACGCTGCCTAATCCGACTATAAAAGACGCGGATGAAAAAGAGATAAAACTACATGACTTGCTGGACAAGGTTTCCGTAATTCACCTCTGGAAGTGCCAGTGACCTCAGTGTCGTGCGGAGATTCCGCACTTGCAGAAGTTGCTTCCTGATTATGAAGGAAAACCGGTAAGTTTCATTTCGATCAATGCTAAGAATCCCAAGGGACAGGTCGATGCTGAAGTTAAACGCTTCAGGAAGAAGTATAAAATGACCTATCCGGTTTACTACGGTAAGGGTCAGGACATCAACCGCGACTTTCAAGTGCTTAAACTGCCTCGCTTGATACTGGTAACGGATGGAAAGGTACGCAAGGATATTATATTTCTTAAAGCGTCTGATCTGAAGGTTGAGATCGATAAACTGCTTGCTGAAGTTGTAACCGACGAGATTGAGGGAGCACCATCAAAATGATAAAATCTCAAACGAGAGATTGCTTTTGAAAAATAAAAAGAAACTGATCGGCTGGATTCTACTGACCGTTTTTATAATTCTGTCACTGACTTACGGAATTATTCTAGGCGATCCACTCGATATGCGCATTGAAGCTTCGGGATTGTGACTTGCCTGCATCGGGATCGGATGATCTCAAGCGTAAATTTTTATAAAGGACGGACAATTCTGTCCGTCCTTTTTTTAGTAAAAGCCATAGTTCAGTGGGATAAGTCTTCCCCTGCCTACGCAGGGACAAGTTCCGATTGCTAATTAGGTTGGATTTATTTAATGACAAACAAGAATGTTTGTCCTACTGATATCGCTCACTTTTGAGTTACACTATAAATGCCGATAGAAAAAGAATACACCGATAACCTTGCTCCCTGTATTACCGGTTGCCCGCAAGGCAATGATATTAGGGGGGCGCTGACAACGATCAACCACGCTGAAGAGCACGGGCTCTCCAGAGAGGAAGCTTTCGAGAAAGCCTGGCGGATTTTCACCAAGACCAATCCACTACCTGCTGTCTGCGGAAGAGTATGTCCTCATCCTTGCGAAACCGAATGCAACCGCAGCAAAAAAGACGGTAGCTTGGCGATTAATGATGTCGAGCGTTTTGTCGGTGACTGGGCAATATCCCATGATCTGAAGCATGAGAGATTAACTGATGAAATATTACCGCAAAAAGTTGCTGTCATAGGATCAGGTCCTGCTGGGCTGGCATGCGCCTATCATCTTGTCAGACGCGGTTATCAGGTTACAATCTTTGAGGCAATGCCTGAAACCGGAGGTATGTTACGCTACGGCATACCTGCTTATCGTCTGCCTCGCAATGTGATCGACGCCGAAGTAAAAAAAATTATTGAACTTGGCGTTGAAATCCTCACCAATACAACCGTCGGCAAGGACATTCAATATGGAAGCGAAGACTGTGAATATGACGCTGTATTCCTTGCCCCAGGCGCTCATAAAGGCGTCAAGCTATATTGTCCAGGTGAGGATGCCGAAAATGTCTTCAGCGGTGTTGAGTTTTTAAGGCATATCAACAACGGTGACAAACCGGAATTAGGCGCTGAAGTCGTTGTAATCGGAGGCGGTAACACCGCCATCGATGCAGCCAGGGTTGCGAGACGATCAAGCGCAAATGTTACCATCCTCTACCGAAGAACACGTAAAGAGATGCCCGCCAGTGACGAAGAGGTTGAAGAAGCGATTGATGAAGGTGTCGATATTCAATATTTGACAGTGCCACAAGAGATTACTACTGAGAATGGAAAGGTCACCGGTGTTAAAGTTCAGAGAATGGAACTTGGAGAGCCGGATGATTCGGGTAGAAGGCGACCTGTACCCATTCCAGATGACGTATTTCAACTCAAAGCCACATCCGTTATCGCTGCCGTTTCACAGGTTACAGAATGGAATTATTCGGGTGAGATTCAGGATAAACGAGGCTGGATCGAGACCAATGAATGGGGAATAACCAGTCAGGGAAAGATATTTGCTGGTGGCGATATAACCGGACTTGGACTGGTCACAGAGGCGCTTGCCCGAGGCACAAGAGCCGCCAGAGCCATCCATGCACGTTTTGCGAAAGAGGATTTACCTGCTGAAGATACGCGTCCGGTAATCACTGCCGAAAATATTATTCTTCAAAATATTGAGCCTACTCTGCGCCATGAGGGCAATAAACTTCTACCGGAAGAAAGACTAAAAGAGATCTGGGCGGAAGTCAAATCATCGCTTCCCGAAGAGCAGTTAATTGATGAATCAAATCGGTGCATGAGTTGCGGTTCAAGTTTTACAAAGAAAAAAATAACACCGCTGCTTCTATTGCGACGCTTTACGCAATTTGGAATTGGGACACTGCTTTTTAACAGCTATTTTGCGGTTATCAGTACCAAGCAGATTTATAGTGGACCATTTCGTAATATATGTGTTCCCGGATTGAATTGCCACGCCTGCCCGACTGCAACTATGGGTTGTCCGATTGGAATGATGCAGCATTTTGCTGCGACTCATCGTTTCCCCTGGTTTTTAATTGGTTTTCTCGGTATTATCGGACTTATTTCCGGCAGATTTACCTGCGGTTGGCTTTGTCCATTTGGTTTCGTACAGGATATGATGAATTGGTTTAAGCGGTTTAGGATACCAATTCCAAAACTGCTGAATTATTTTAAATATGTCGTTCTTGTTGTGTTAGTGATTATTATTCCATATTTTACCTACGAGCATTGGTTCAGTAAACTCTGTCCATGTGGAGCTCTAATTGCGGCAATCCCCTGGGCAATCTGGAATCCCAACGATCCGACTTTTGGCGCTCCTTACATTTCCGCTCTTGATATTGGCACGATGTATTGGATAAAGATCTGGATACTGGCAGTTTGTCTGATGGCGTTTGTATTTATCAAACGACCTTTCTGTCGTACGATCTGCCCTCTCGGCGCAACGTATGCGATGTTTAATAAGGTCTCATTTGTCTCGCTTAGAGTTAAAGATAGCTGCGTTGACTGTGGTCGCTGTCGAGAGTTGTGCCCGATGGATCTCTACTTCAAGACGGAGATTAATACAGAAAACTGTATTAAATGCATGGACTGTACGCAATGTGAACACGTAGAGTTTTCATGGAACCTGCCATGGAAGGGTAAGATGCAAAAACATTATTCGCCTGCCATAGAAACAACGGATATTGTCGGGATGGCTGCTGTAAGAATGGCTCAAACAAATCGGAGTGATTAAAGTCATAAATTGGTTCTTTACAACTGGTTATCCTGTCCAGCTCGCTGGACATGAATCTTGAAGAAAGCTATTAATTGAGAGCATTTCACAAACGTTCGGAGTGTTAAAATGAACAATAAAATACAGAGTGAAAAACATACGCTTTTCTCAAAGATACCGGCAGTCGAAAAACTGTTGCAACTTGAGACTGTTCGGAAACTCTGTGAAGAGTATCCTGAAAATTATGTTCACAGTTTAGCTCGTCGTGTGGTCGAGGATGTCCGAACTGCCATTAGCTCCGGTTCAATTACATCCGTTGACACAATACCATCGATGGATGACTTGGCTCAATGGATAGAAGATCATATTAAAACCGAGATGAGTCCGAAACTGATGCGCGCTATCAACGGCGCAGGCGTCATTCTTCATACAGGACTTGGACGCGCTCCCCTTGCAAAATCCGCTCAGGACGCCTTACGTGAAACTGCTGCGAGATATGCAATACTTGCTACTGATCGTGAAAGCGGTAAACGGGGCGATAGGAACAGGCATGTTGTTGAAATGCTCAAGGAACTAACCGGCGCGGAAGATGCGCTTGTTGTAAATAACAATTCAGCAGCGGTTATGTTAGCGCTAAATACCTTTGGGGATGGTCGTGAAGCGATTGTGTCAAGAGGTGAGCTGGTCGAGATCGGCGGTGCTTTTAGAGTTCCTGATGTAATGGCGCGTTCCGGATCAATCATGGTCGAAGTTGGAACAACCAATAAAACACATCTTCGCGATTATGAGAATGCAATTACCGATCAGACCGCATATATTTTGAAAGTTCACACATCAAATTACCGGATAGAGGGTTTTCATCAGGATGTATCAATTCGCGATCTGAAAACCTTAACAGAGAAACATGGATTAATAATACTGCACGACATCGGCAGTGGCGCTATGGTTGATCTGAGAAAGTGGGGATTGACTTACGAGCCAACAGTTCCCGAAGCAATCGCTGACGGAGCTGATGTAGTGACATTTTCGGGGGATAAACTGCTCGGTGGTCCGCAATGTGGTGTTATTGTGGGTAGAAAAGATTTGATTGATAAGATGAAAAGAAATCCGTTGATGAGAGCTTTTCGGGTTGACAAATTAATCCTATCAGCTCTCAATGGCACATTAAAACTGTTTCTCGATCCTGATAAACTGCCAGAAACTCATCCTGTCTATGCTATGATGAATGCTCCAATGGATAATGTTAAAAGAAGAGCACAAAGAATCAAGCGCATGATCCGTGATGTTGCCGGAGAATTCCTTGAAGTAGAACTTGAGACGAGCTATTCTGAAATGGGTTCCGGTGCTCTGCCCGCAAGACCGATTCCCACTTACGTAGTTACACTTATTGCACATAAACTTAGTCCAACTCGATTGGCGTCAAGCCTCCGTATGTCAAATCCACCGCTTTTTACCCGCATTGAGGATGAAAAAGTTATTATTGACGCAAGAACAATTGCTGATGATGAAGTTCGTTTATTAAAAGACGTGTTCCAACAATGCACAAACGTCAGATTTGCGCCCGAACACTGGATTAAGTGGGATCTGTCGGTTGATCCTGATAGTACTAAATCAGGTAGTGATGAACTTCCTGCAATTGGTTAGTTATTTTGTGCGAATATACTTCTGTATGTTATTTCAAGTCATACAGATTGTAGCGTTTTAACAACTGCGTCTGATACTGCCCACATTGTGTTTGTCTGCACGCAATAAATCAGTAATAAAAATACAAAGGAACGGATTGAACGGATACGAAAATATCCAAATAGTAAGTAGAAAACTCTTTCAGCTTTATTTATTGATACTAATAGCAATTGCTACTATTATAATCGGAAGCATCCTGATTTATATGTGTCAGAAAGAACATGGCAAAAGCCGTGAAGTAGCCATTGAGGAAACCAGGATTCACTTAAAAATAAGTCAGGCTTTCCGATGTTGGGGCGCATCACATGGAGGGGTTTATGTGCCAATTGATGAAAACACTCTCCCCAGTCCGTATCTCTCCCATATTGATGATCGTGATATAACCACACCATCAGGTATTCCTCTGACAATGATGAATCCAGCTTATATGATTCGTCAGTTGCAGGAACAATTCCTAGATTCTGCAAGCGTGTCATATCGAATTACAAGCATCAAACCACTTCGCGAGGAAAAAAAGCCTGACAATTGGGAGCGTGCAGCATTAAAGGCTCTGGAGAAGGATTCCACAGAGGTAATGGAATTTACGGAGATTCACGGAGAACCCTATCTACGGCTGATGACTCCGATGATTGTCAAACAGAACTGCCTGAAATGCCACGATAAACAAGGTTATAAAGTAGGTGACGTCAGAGGTGGAGTTGTGGTTTCCTATGCTATGCAAGGGATTTTGGAGCATGAACGACAACAAATTAAAACCCTTATTATACTGTTTGGATTATTATGGATTATTTGTATCAGCGGAATAATGTTCGGAGGATTTTATTTCAAACGCCGTATAAGTCAGCGGATTAGAGTGCAATCTGCATTAGGCACGAGTGAAGAACGCTATCGGAGTATCATTGAAGGAACTAATGCCTGTTTGTTTCGCACAGATAAACGTGGCAGATTAAAATTTATAAATGATGGAAGCTGTAGATTGCTTGGTTTATCACCAGAGGAGCTAACTGGAAGATTCTACTTAAAATTTGTACATCCTGATGATAGAGAAAGAGTTCATGAGTTATTCTCTGAACAATTAAGAACTGGTGAATCAACAGTAGTCAGCGAGTTTCGATATATTAATAGCAGTGGTGAGACAGGATGGCTAATGTTCTGGGTCAATCCCGTGATTGTGGAGAATGAAATTGTCGGGTTATATGGAGTTGGGCAGGAAATAACAAATCGTAAGCGAACTGAAAAGATGCAGACAACTATGAATAAGATTGCTGCTGCTGTTCACATTACAAAAGATATCAACGCTTTGTACAATTCAATCTATATTGAATTAAGTGATATCCTTAAAACAGATAACATGTACATCGCTTTATATAACAAGGAAAATGATACATTAAGTTTTCCATTCAGCCTTGATGAAGCTGATGATATAGAAACTTGTCCAGCCGGAAATACACTAACTGCAAAAGTAACAAAGGAAAACGAGCCACTCTTAATAAATGATAAAAAAACTCAGGAATTAATAGAAAGAGGAGAAATAGATGATATAGGAACGGCAA
This sequence comes from bacterium, assembly GCA_021734165.1. Lineage (GTDB taxonomy): Bacteria > Electryoneota > AABM5-125-24 > Hatepunaeales > Hatepunaeaceae > JAIPJL01. The sequence continues at coordinate 26,182 of JAIPJL010000035.1, forward strand.
GTAAAATTTGGCTTGGTGTTCCTTTAAGTACAAACAATGAGGCAATAGGGGCGCTGGTAGTACAAAGTTATACTGATGAGAACGCTTTTACCGAAGAGGATATGGAAGTACTGCAATTTATCTCAGGTCAGATTGCAACGGCGATTGAACGCAAGCAGGCAGAAGACGCCATGAGAAAGAGCGAAGAACGTTTTAGACAGGTTGTTGATAACTCAGGGGAAGGTATTAGCATTGTAGATATCGAGGAGAATATCCTATTATGCAATCCCGCTGCTGAAATGATTTTTGGAGTTCAGCCGGGAACGCTTGTTGGAAAAAACCTGAAGGAGTTTTGTACACCGGAAGAATTTGGAAGGATTAGGACTCGGACTGAACAACACATTTTAAATAAGAAGGGAAGCTACGAAACTGAAATCAAACGTCCGGATGGGCAGAAACGACAGTTATTTATAACGGTAAATACTTCATTTGATGATGACAGAAGAGTTGTTGAATTTTACAGTGTTTTCAGGGATACTACAGACCAAAAACGTAATGAGAGATTACAATTAGTGATCTACAAGATTGCTGATTCTGTAAATACTACTGAAGATATAAACGAATTATTTATCTCGATACGAAAGGAACTCGGCTCCATTATAGACACGAGAAATTTTTTCATTGCGCTTTATAATGATGAAAAAGATTTAATAACTCTTCCCCTATTTGAAGACGAAAAGGATGACTTTGTAGAGTTTCCCGCTGGGAAAACGATGACTTCCTATGTGGTGAAAAATGATCGACCACTTCTCGCAACGGATGTGATTCAAAAAGAGATGATAGAAAGAGGCGATATCGAAGCATTCGGTTCACTTTCGAAGGTTTGGCTGGGTGTCCCGCTGAAATTAAGTAATAGAGTAACGGGAGCAGTTGTTGTACAAAGCTATGAAGATGCAGATACATATAGCGAAAAAGATCTTGAAATACTGCTGTTTGTTTCAGGACAGATTGCAACCGCTATTGAGCGTAAACAAGCGGATGCAGCTCTACAGCAGAGCGAGGAAAAATATCGTCAGTTAGCGGAAACTGCTAAAGACGTAATAATGGTGCTTAATAGGGAAGGTAATCTGAAATATATCAATCAGGAGGGTATAAAACTCGGTGGGTATAGTACTGAAGAAGCTTTCAGCATGAATATAATGGATATTATTCCTGATGATCAATTACCGTTGGTTGAGGATGAATTTGCACGACGTGCAGCCGGAGAAGGTGACATAAATGTCCTTGAAGTCGATATCTATAACAAAGCAAAAGAAAGAATACCTGTAGAGGTTAAGAGTTCGTTGATCTACGAGGATGGCAAACCAACCGGTGTGTTGGTCATTGCCCGTGATATTACTGAGCGTAAACAGGCTGAACGGGCAATCAGGGAGAGCGAAGAGAAATTCAGATCAGTTATTGAACAGAGCAATGATTGTATTATTTTGCTTGATTTTGAAACCTTGCAGGTCATAGATGCGAATCCCGTTTTTGGTAAACTTCTTGGATATACTGAAAAGGAGATACTTAATCTTAGAGCATATGATTTCATAGCTCATGACAAACGAAATATCGATTTTATAGTACAGCGGTTACAATCCGAGCAACATGTTTATATTGGAGAGCGGCAGTATATCAGGAAGGATGGCAGTATTATAATAATGGATGTCAACGTGAATCATATAGTACTTGGCAAGCGTAAAGCGCTCTGCTTAGTATCTCGCGATATAACGGAACGAAAAATATTTGAAGAAGAGCAACGGAGGCTGCAAATTCAGGTTCAGGAGACACAGAAGTTGGAAAGTCTCGGCGTTTTAGCAGGCGGTATAGCGCATGATTTCAATAACCTGCTCGCTACTATAATCGGCAATGCAAGCCTTGCCCAAATGGACATCTCTCCAGTCTCTCCTGCTCTGGATAGTATTTTACAGATAGAGAAATCAGCAAGACTTGCAGCGGATCTCACCAAACAGATGCTTGCTTATTCTGGAAAAGGCAAGTTCATTGTTCAACAGATAGACTTATCTGAATTAGTCAGAGAAATGCTGCATCTCTTAAAAACCTCCATCTCAAAGAAAGCTAAAGTTAATGTTGAACTTAAAGAGAATCTCCCTGCAATTGAAGTTGATATAACTCAAATTCGTCAGGTGGTTATGAATTTGATTACTAACGCTTCCGATGCGCTTGAAGAGCAGGAAGGTGTAATTTCACTCGTAACAGACGTCAGATACTGCAATCGAGAGTATTTAAAGAACGCTTACTTGCCGGAAAATCTTAAGGAAGGTGAATATGTCTATGTTGAAGTAACCGATACCGGCTGTGGCATGGACGCAGAAACAATTGGAAAGATATTTGATCCGTTCTTTACAACAAAGTTCACAGGGCGAGGACTTGGACTTGCTGCTGTATTAGGTATTGTCAGAGGACATAACGCAGCTATTAAGATTTCAAGTGAACGCTCTAAAGGTACCACATTCACGGTGCTGTTCCCAAGTACTGGTGTTCCGGCTCTAAAGAAAGATGTAGAAGAACAAAAACAAAGTACATCAACTCAGTGTACAGGTTTTGTTCTTGTAGTAGATGATGATGAAAATGTTGCCAGACTTGCCTCTAGAGTATTAAAACGTTCGGGGTATGAGGTCATAACTGCTGGAGACGGTAGAGGCGCTTTAGAGATATTTCGCAGAGATTCAGCAAAAATTGATTGTGTACTACTTGATTTAACCATGCCAAATATGAATGGTGAGGAAACTTTCAGAGAGATGAAAAAGATTAAAAATGATGCAAGAGTTATTTTAGTAAGTGGTTATGGAGAGGAGAAAGCCACAGAAAGATTTACCGGAAAAGGTTTAAAAGGTTTTTTGCATAAACCATATCGACCAAAAGAGTTAATTGATTTAATAGGCAGTGTTCTGGTGTAGATTTTAGATTCCTGACTTTTTCTACATCAAAGCGAAAAGTAAGGGCGCAATTAATGCGCCCTTACAAGTTTAAAGAATTACTTCAAGTAAAATAAGTGAGATTCTATTTTATTAACGTAACCTTGCGAATCTCATTGTAATGTTCGGTCTTCATTCTTACGAAGTAAATACCGGAGACTATATTTTCACCATTCCAGAAGACGTCATATTTTCCAGCCTGCTTTTCACAATTAACTAACTCATCGACCAATCTTCCACTCAGATCGTAAACATTAATTGAGACCTGGGTTGCAGTTGGAAGCTGATAACTGAGTCTTGTGACTGCGTTAAACGGATTTGGATATGCTGCTAACAGTTGATAATCGCTTACATACAAACTGCCAACGGTGGCATTCAGAACGGTAAAATCATCTGTTTTATAGGTCAAACCATCGCCCTCAAGAATGCTGTGACTAAGCCTGTACTGCTCACCTGATGAATCGTCAATCAGCCTGATTTCAAAAGCTTCGCCTTCGAGCAAACCATCAACTTCTTCGGTAGAGATATCGTCTCCCCAGACGGCAAGACCGCAAACGCCATTATTGATAATTCCGGAACCTACCAGTCTGTCTTTACCGCTGAAAGCAACAATCCGGCAGTTGTCGAGCATCCTGCCATTTATTGAATACAACAGGATACTCATATTAACATTAGTTCGATGAGGATATAACCGTAGATTATCATCCAGGTTGTCGCCGGGTGTTATCGATGCTTCTCTTTCAAGCGGTTCAGGATAGTTCAAAACAACATCCTCATTAACATTTATCTGATAACCCTGTCCAGGTCGCCAGGGAACCATATTTGAGAAGTTGTACCTTGGCCAGAGGAAATCACCTACGCCATCTTTCGCAATAACAACGTTATTAATTATCGATGAAAGTACATAGTAGTCATTATCAC
>JAIPJL010000166.1 GCA_021734165.1 bacterium
GATAACCCCCATCATCCATAGGCAAAATGCAGTGAAAATAATCAAAATCGAATTGTTCAGCTTCAATTTCCCATATTTCATCACCTAAATCATCAATTCTGAAAGCGCGGGATCCGCAAATTAATACATATCCTCCACCGCATAAAGGTACAATATCATGTATTGAATCATTGTCTTCATAAATTCGAGACCAGACTAACTCCCCCTCAGAATTACATTTGACTAATAATCCATCTCTGCTGTCTGCATAACCAACAGCTATAATTGTTCCATCAAACAACACTGTGAAATCATTAAGAGCATCCGCCCCATCAGTGGGATTAATATAATGCAGCCACTCCAATTCACCCGTTGAATCGATTTTGGCGAGAATTCCTGCTACCATCCATGCCAAGCCTGTAGCCAAAAAACCACCATCATGATTTTTTATACTAGAAAACAAATCATGGGCTCGTCCTCCATATACACCTCGCCAGATAACTTCACCTTCCTCATCTATTTTTACAAGATATGCATCAGCGCCACCAAATTCTGCAAATTCACTAGTTTGTCCTGCAGCTACAGCAGTACCATCAGGCATGGAAATGATTTCTCTCAGCTCACCATCACCATAATATCGTGACCACGATGTATCGCTATCTGAGTTTATCCGAAGGATATTTGCATATCTTCCATTATGCGATTCTCCGACAATTAAATATTCCTCGTCTGGAGTTTGAACAACATCACCAAAACTCTCATGTCGATGACTCAGGTCATAAGCTCTAGACCATTGCTCTGTACCAATCGAATCGACTTTAACGAGATAATAATCTTGAAACCACTGTGGGCGAAGGTCTTCTGCCTCGCTATAGCACCTTCCTCCTATCATGAAGCCACCATCAGTGGTTCTTATCAATTCCTGACATGTTTCCCTGTAACCAGATTCACCATCATTATAGTATCTTGTCCAGAGCGAATCAGGTTGTGAGTGCGCTGATATAGACCACGCAACTAATGTAAAACATAATGTGGTAAGTAAGGGCGGTTTGAAACCGCCCTTGCTTATGTCCATACGATTAAACATATTTCTCTCACTTGATCAGTGTTATCGTTTCAGATACAACTGCTCCATTTATATTGAGATTTACGAAATAAAGTCCTGCAGGCGCATTTCCTGCATTCCATACTTCCCGGTAACTACCAGCGGGTAATTCTCCCTTAAAAAGATTTTCAACGGTTCTACCCTGAATGTCCGTTATCTTCAGACTGACAAAACCCGATCCGGAAATTTGATAGGATATATCAGTTGTACCATTAAAAGGATTGGGGAACGCCGGTTGAAGTGTAAACTCTATTGGTATAGCAGGACATTCCTTCTCCGGTGTATTTATTCCGTTTTCAAAACGTTCCAAAAGCATGCGCGTTCGTTTCTCGTAGTCGGATATAGCATTTATGTTATTGCCTCTCTCAGAAGCAACTAATTCAGAATATGCAATGTCCATCTCGACTTCAATACTGTCGTTCAGATTATCTAAATCACCGAGCAGTTCACGCATATCTTCGATAGCAGATTCCAAATCACCAGAGTACAGAGTTGCGAGATTTGCGTAACGACGTGCTTCGAATCGTGCAAGATCCGATATGTCACGACGAGATGCATAAGTAAGATAATCTTCCTGCAATTCACTAAGGTCATTTTCCGATCTTCTGACACAAATCAGCAAACGTTGAATGGCGCTTACAGGTTTTCTTGCTTCGGCATCCCTAAGATATGACCAGAAGTAAGAAACTGCTTCTGCATAACGATTAGAACTCATCAATCTGAGTGCTATATTTAAATCATTTGCATCAGCAACAACCGCAGGAACATCTGCGCCGGTGATATATTCATCAGCAGTTTCGGCATCTTCAGGAACATCTGCATTAACAAAGAAATCTTCCGGATCCTCTTCATCATCAAAATCAATGATACCTTGACCGGGCCAGGAATCACTTCCGCCCCAGTAGCATTGATCGAAAAGGTCAGCCTCATCACCGATCTTGTAAACAAATATCCCGTCACGTTCTCCCTCGCGGATATCCCAGATATTCGTTGAGGATATTGTCGGTTCGGATGATGATGTAAGGTAAAACTCTGCTCCTGTCGAACCGCTTTGCTCATCGGGACCGTTGTTGTATATAACATTTGCCCATTCTTCTAGTTCTGGTCCAATACCATTAATTGTTGCACTACTTGAGAACAAATAGACACCCCGATTGGGATTCAGTCCTATAGTACTCGTGATTACAGATGGAATGCTAGAGGAGATATAAAGTCCTGCATAATAGGTTGCAGAGCTGCCATTACCGGTGATGAGGCAGTTTGCTACAGAAGACCGATTCTCATTGTTGCTAATCTTTAGTCCGTTTTCTTGCGCCCCTGAGAAGTCTGAATTTGCAATTGTAACCGGAATATCACCGGTAATATACACATTCATGTATTCGCTGTCCGCAAACCGGCAGTTGGATATTGTGAGATCGGGCAAATCCTCCACGGTTCCGCCATAAGCATAGACGTTATAACCGCCGCTTTTCATATCGCAGCCTCTTAGCCAGCATTCGCCATCCGGAACATTGATCTCCAGCCTCATCCAGCGTTCGACTCCCTCCATAGGACAGAATACGATATTACGATCTTCACCCTCTCCAGGGTCTCCATTAGCATGAATTGCGCCCTTCACATACCAACGATAATTTCCGGCAAATTCGAAGTATGCCTGTCCTGTTACATCTTCATCATCACCAATATCGAGTACCTCTCCAGCGGGAGTCGATATACTGTGAAAGACGCGGTAATAGTCCCATTCGAGGTAGGTATGATTACCATAGAGGTTGTCATTACAGAGGTCGTCAGAGTCTTCGTTGATAGCACAGTAAGGTTCAAAATCGTAATCTGCAGCATGCGGACCGCCATAAGCACCAATGTCATTGCGACTGCCATCGCGCGAACCCTCTTCCAATACAGGGTCGATATAATATGGAGCATCATCGAAGGATTCTTCAAAGATATCGTCACCTGGATTGCCTCTGTTGATCATTGCACAGTTCCAGAGCAGGTGGAAGTCATCGTTAGATGCATTAACGAATACAGGATCATCAACACCTGCTTCAATGTCGATGTCACTGTTGCAGCCATCTGTTATAGATGCTCCTCCATTTTGATGAAAACCATTGTAATGAAATGTAGGACTTGGATTATCTTCACGCATATATTGAATGCCGTAATCGTAGTTGGCGGCGAGAATATTATTCTGAAGAATGTCTTCATGCCCAACAAAAGAGGGGCAATTCGGACCGATCCAAATTCCCGACTCTTCATCGTTTCCTCCATCATCTGAGCCGTTATCGTAGAAGACGTTATTGTAGATAGTTGGTTCTTCGCCTTCCGGGAAAGCGCCATCGATACCAATATATTGTATCCGCAAACCTTGGAAGGCTGCACCGCTTTGAATGTTATTGAGAATTTTAACATATTTGGGACCGCGTGCCGCATTCTGCAATCTTTCAAGGCAAATACCGGAATTGGCGCCTTTTATAATGTTATTATCTATCTCAGTATCAAGATTTTCCTCAACACCAAATGATGCACGCCCGATAGGACCGTGGAGTCTTATGTTTGCAAGACATATATCATCTTCCGGCGATTCCACTTCGGTTTCGTGACCATTACCTGATATTAAGTTTCCACGTATTTTAACGCCTCCTCTGTTTGCATCCATTGAATTTATTTGTGTAAATATACCATCCCATCCATTGCAACAAATCTCATTATTATCGATGCGTAGAAGATTTGACTCACCTTCGAAATCATAGTAGATTCCTCTTTGCCAGTTTGATTCAATGACTGTTGTCTGTATTAAGGTGGATATCAGACTCATATGATCAAATCTCGCTCCGTCATATTTATTTGACTCTATCTCAGAGTCAATAATATCAATAGTGCCATCTACTCCGTATGCATTTTCGTCATTGCAAAAGAATACTCCCGCTCCTCCATCATCGCCATTAAACCCGTTTCCGAATCCATTTGATTTAAGGGTCGTGCGGGTGATTTCTGCTTCTATTCCATCAAAATAGAAGACTGCTATTCCGTGTCCACCGCAATTCAGGATTGAACAGTCTTCAATGATAAGTCGGCACCAGTTCAAGAGACCTCCTTCATCCGGATCATTGTTGAGATCATTCATCTTGATACCGGTAAGTTCAACCTGTTTTTCGGAATTGCCAATATCAGCATGATAAATTCTGATTTGTGCATCCCAAAATTCATCCTCTTCATCGACATCGTTAATTACGACAATCCCATTTGTTTCACTATCTTGTAGGATAACATAGGGCAGGCTATCCTCTCCGTCTTCAACACCTAATGTAAGATCAGGTGAATAACCACACATAACTATTAATCCTTCATTATCAGGATCTAAGGGGTCGCCATTTGCTCCTCCACCTTCAATAGTTACTCTTTGTAAATTAATTTCACCAATATCATTGTTTAATTGATTATCACCAACCAATCGTATTGCTCTCCATGGCTCTCCAGGAAGATACTGCATAAAATGAATAGGATCATCATCGTTGTCGTCTTCTGAATTTTCCATCAGACCTTCAATGATTAGTTGGGCATCTTCAGCCAAATGGATTTCAACGCCGGGTTCTATCCTCAAAGTTTGATTTGCGGCAACAGTGTAATCTACACCGATTCCGGTGAATTTGTAAGGATGGTTTTCAGTATTGAATAACGCTACATCGTTATTAAATAAGGCATTAAACGCATCCTGATTTGGAATTAGCGTTTCGCTCTTGGCTGGGAACGATATTAATGCTAAAACCACTAAGACTGAAACAAAACCTTTCATTTCAAACCTCCTAAAATTAATTTGATTCCGGAGGCATTTTTTTGTATCTTAATATGATCCTATCTTTAATAGGATTGATACATCAGCCTCCGGGTTGACTGTATTATCCTCTCGGTCGGGCGTGTCGCTGTCTTCAAGGTTGGCAGACACGCCCGATTTTTTGAGGATACTGCGTTTTTAAACGTAAAATCCCCACCGGACAGAGATATCCGCTGGGGGCAGAGTCGTCCAAAGGGCGACCGATTTTATGTAAATACTATTAACTGCTTCGAAAATACTTAATTTATTACTGCACATCGTAAATTCACCGTTTGTACTATTACCCGGAATATTTCTTCCGGACTGCTATTGAACTGCTATTGAACTGCTATTGAACTGCTATTGAACTGCTATTGAACTGCTATTGAACTGCTATTGAACTGCTATTGAACTGCTATTGAACTGCTATTGAACTGCTATTGAACTGCTATTGAAC
>JAIPJL010000167.1 GCA_021734165.1 bacterium
GGTAATGGCAGTAATCTTCGTTATTGCATCGGTGTTTGCGATTGAGAAACTGGAAGACTTGGGGCGGAAATACGGGAAGTTGACGGTGAAGGAACAGTAACTATGGGTGGCACGGGCTACTTGTTTGCCCGTGTTAAATTATTAAATAGTGGCGTGGGGCGCTTCACCCGATATATAAATTACCTGTTATACTAATTTTTACAACATGAAAAAAATAACGATATAAATTGCTGAGAAATTACCTCCATATTTTATATATTCAGGTAAAAGTTCTGTCTTAGGGAGAAAAATGTCATTAAGATTAAAGCTGATTCTGGGATTCTTCATACCCGCTCTGATGTTGCTGGTTGCCGGGTTTTGGTCAAGCTATCGTATTCACTCACTTGGCAACCAGGTGAGCATTATGATTGATGAAAACGAACGCAGTATTCGTTACGCTGTTAAAATGAATGAAGCTATTGAAAGATTAGACAGCGGTGTACTGCTTAAAATGCATGGTGATGAAGAGGCATTTCAGAATATCTATAAACCTGCTGCTGCAGATTTCCACCAGGCTCTTAAGATGGCTCAAGCAAACATAACACTGCCCGGTGAAAGTGAACTGCTCGACTCACTGAAGTTACTTTCCGATGAATTTTTTCATGTAATCGAGAGTATAACTGCTACTGATAAAATGGAATATTACCGATTAATGATCTCGCCTGTTTTCACTAAAACACAGATCATGATCAGTAATTTACGCCTTTTAAACTCCGATGCAATGTATTTTGTAACACAGGCAATTGCTGATCAAGCAGCGAGAGCCGCTCTCCCAGGTGATTTAATTATCCTTGCAGCTATTGTTTTTATGTTTCTCTTTGCCTGGCTGACACAAGTTTATATTGTAGCTCCATTCAAGCTGATATTGGAATCGGTTATAAAGTGGAGAGAAACCGGTCACCTTGACGATATGAAAATAGAAACAGGAGATGATATTGAACGTTTGGCTAAAGCGTTACACAGGATTTCAATATCATCTTCTGATGAAAAAGACAAATGAAAACTACAATCACGACATACTATATCGGATTCATCCTTGCAATGGTAGGCATATTTATGCTCATATCGGCTATGGTTGGTTTTCTATATCATGATGGATCCGGATCAATATTACTGGTAACAGGATTTCTGATTATAGGCATTGGCTTATTTCCAATGATATTCATACCAAGAAAACAGCGACTAACTATACGCGAAGCGATCTTTATTGTAGCTGGTTCCTGGTTAGTAATAAATTTCGCAGGCGCTATACCTTTTTATTTATATGGAACACCATTCACAATAACCAACGCCATTTTTGAGAGCTTCTCAGGCTTTACAACGACCGGCGCTACTATCCTGGAAAAGATAGAAATTATTCCCAAAGGACTGTTGTTCTGGCGGTCAATGACTCATTGGATTGGCGGTATAGGAATTATCGTCTTTGCTCTCTCAATTTTACCGACCATGGGTCATGTCAGTCGCTCTTTATTTCGGCAGGAATATACCGGTTTAGCAAGTCCTCCTTCGTTTCCGCGTGCAAAGGATATTGCTCGAGTTGTCGTACTGGTCTATGTTGGGTTAACCGCGCTCGAATCGTTATTATTAATGGTTGCAGGGGTCAGTATTTTTGAATCGGTTACAACTGCGTTCGGAACGATTGCTACAGGTGGATTTTCACCACGCGACAACAGCATTGCGGCTTATAACAGTATATCTGTTGAAATGATTGTATTAGTATTCATGGTTATCTCTGGAATTAATTTTGCTTTTTTATACAGTCTGCTGTTTAAGCGACGAGCAAAACTCTTTGGAGGGGAAACAATCAGATTTTATCTGGTTCTGCTGTTAGTCAGCACATTAATTACAGTTGCTTCAATAAAAGGCTTTAACTATTTAAGATGGGGTGAGGCATTTCGCTATGGTATATTTCAGGTAGTTTCAGTTGGCACATCAACCGGATTTGCTACTGCTGATTCATCTGTCTGGAGGCCTTCAGCTCAACTGATTCTGGTTTTTCTGGCGCTTATCTGCGCAACTGCCGGATCAACATCAGGCGGAATTAAAGTTGACCGGATAGTTCTTTTTGCAAAACTTGTTAACATTAGGATCAAACAGGTAATTCATCCGAATATAGTTACCGCTGTGCGCATCGAAAACCAGATGATTCAACTGGAATTTGCGGATAAAGCGATGTTTTTTATAGTCTTTTACCTTTTCATAGTCATTACAGCTACGCTGATGATAACCTTAACAGGTGTAAAGGTTATTGAAGCGTTCACAGGTTCAGTCGCTTGCATGGGGAATGTTGGTCCCGGATTGGGCAAAGTTGGATCGATGGGTAATTATAATTCGGTTCCTGATACTGCCAAATATATCCTAAGTGCAGTCATGTTAATCGGCAGGCTTGAAATATTCGGTCTGCTTCTGCCTCTGACGCCGGAATTCTGGCGTAAATAGATAACTTTTTCAAGTTCACTGTTCTTTATCGCGGGGCGGGGAATAAATTACGGCATACAGTCCATGCAGCAGCCGATGTTATTCCTTGGCGGGTTCTATTTTCCGGTCAAGCAGCTTGGCGCTATCGTAGCCGGAGCAACAGCCGCGCTTATCCCGGTCACGCTCGGACTGGACGCTCTCCGGCAGATCATGTTCAGTGCTCCATCTATCGGTTTATTATCCCCTGAAGTTGAGTTGATGATTCTTTCGGTAATGTCGGTAATTTTTGTTACTGCATCGGTATTTGCCGTTGCAAAACTGGAAGACCTCGGACGCAAATATGGGAAGTTGACGGTGAAGGAACAGTGACTATGGGTGGCACGGGCTACTTGTTGCCCGTGTTTCATTATTAAGTGGTGTCAGGTGCGTCACTTGACTCTTTAAAACTTCAGTATTTATATTAATAAATCCCGAAGGGATTTAACATGAATAGCCGTCGGCGTCAGCCGGCGGTATTGATGACTAAACTCATATACAACCGTGAAGGGGTTGAACAAATATATTTTTCGTTCAACTCCTACGGAGTTAGTATGGAAGCGGAAATCTAACCCACCGGCTTACGCCGGTGGCTATTCACGTTTTTCACTACGTGAAAATATTGATTCACAAGACTATTTTTAACTCGAAAGAGGATTTAATATATGAAAGCAATTAACGTATTGCTTTTCCTCGGAGCGCTCTTGCTCCTGATGATATTCGGTCAGGTTTTTTATGAGGATCATCAGACGGAAGATCTGGCTAAACTGCGCGAGAAGTATTCGGAAAAGCATCAGCCGTCTGTGGATCACAGCAAGCTTGCTGCGTTGCAGCGAGAGTTTGCCGAGCCGCAGGACGTCACCCGCGCCTGTATCTCATGCCATACCGAACGGCATAAAGAGGTGATGAAAACCGCTCACTGGAATTGGGAGCGCGAAGCGTTCATCCCCGGCAGAGGCGTCACGTATGCAGGCAAGAAGAATCTCATCAACAACTTCTGCATCGGTATCGGCGGCAGTGAAGTATCCTGCACGAGGTGTCATGCGGGATATGGCTGGAAGGATAACACATTCGATTTTTCAAAATCGGAGAACATCGACTGCATCGCCTGCCATGATAACTCCGGACAATACGCCAAAGACATAGACAAAGCCGGTTATCCTTTCGCGGACGTCAATCTGACCGATGTTGCGCAACATGTCGGACTCCCGCAGCGATACAACTGCGGCGCCTGTCACTTTCCAGGTGGAGGCGGCAACAACGTCAAGCATGGCGACCTCGAAGAAGCGATGTTTGAAGCCACGCGCGATGTTGACGTCCACATGGGCATTGATGGGATGGATATGCAGTGCGTTGCCTGCCACGAGGCGGAGAATCATCAAATGAAGGGCAAGATGTGTACTCCGTTTCATCGATGAACCGAAACCGCGCCACCTGCGAGCAGTGTCATGGTGATACTCCCCACGAAAGCAGCATTATTAACGAGCACAACGTCAAGGTTGCCTGCCAGACCTGTCATATTCCGATCTACGCCAAGGTCAACGCCACACAGCTTCACTGGGACTGGTCAACAGCAGGAAAGATGAAGGATGGCGAACCGTACATAGAGCATGACGAAGACGGCAATGCTACTTACAAATCTATAAAAGGCAGTTTTACCTGGGGTAAGAACCTGAAACCGGATTACTGCTGGTTTAACGGTACAGCGGATCACTATTTCATCGGTGACAAGGTTGACACGCTGAGCGTTATTAAAATGAACACGCTTAACGGTGAATATGCAGATCGTGACTCAAAGATAATTCCTATCAAAATCCACACTGCAAGGCAGATTTATGACTGTGCGAACAGTATGATTATTCAACCGAAACTCTTTTCCGAGGCAAAAGGTGGAGGAGGATACTGGAAGGATTTCGATTGGAATATCGCTGCCAAGATGGGCATGAAGGCAGTTGATGAACCATATAGCGGAAACTATTGCTTCGTAAATACTGTCATGTACTGGCCTATTAATCACATGGTTTCTACAGCGGATAAAGCTGTTTCCTGTATCGAATGTCATACGAGGGACAACGGTCGTTTGGCTTCTTTGAATGATTTCTATATGCCCGGACGTAATTACAGCGCAGGGATTGATAACATTGGAATACTATTGATAATATTCTCCTTTGCAGGTGTTACCCTGCATGGTCTTGTGCGAATCGTGTTTTACCGCAAGAATAATCAAGGGGGAAACCATGAATAAGGTCTATATCTATAAGTTGTTCGAGAGATTCTGGCACTGGACACAAGCTGCGTTGATCCTGATACTTGCTATGACAGGTTTTGAGATACATGGATTTATTGAGTTTTTCGGTTTCGAGAATGCGGTTGTTTATCATAACATTGCTGCTGTGACCTTCATCGTCCTGATTATCTTTGCCATATTCTGGCATTTTATAACAGGTGAATGGAAGCAGTACATTCCGACTTTTGCTAATTTGAAAGCGCAGATAAATTTCTACCTGATTGGCATCTTCAGGAATGCGCCTCATCCAGTGAAAAGGCATGTTTTAAGCAAACTCAATCCGTTGCAGCGTCTGACATATCTGGGATTGAAGCTTCTCGTGATACCGGTAGTGGCTGTTTCAGGATTGTTTTATCTTTACTACCGCTATCCACAAAATGGAGAGATTCAAGCAACCAGTATAGGTAGTCTGAAAGTGATTGCGCTTATACATACAGGCGGAGCATTCATGCTGGTGGTGTTCATTATTGCACATCTTTATTTGATAACCACCGGACGCACTCTAACGTCCAATCTCGAAGCGATGATTACCGGTTACGAAGAACTGGA
>JAIPJL010000168.1 GCA_021734165.1 bacterium
TCAACGCCTGTCTGCGGTGTGGAGAGCAGAAATGCCGTTGTGGAAGCCCTGCTGGCTCCGTGACGTCTGATTGAAGCGGATACAGGAATTACTCCGCATGAGCAAAGTGGCAGTGGGACGCCGAGTATAGATGCTTTAATTACCTTGCCGATTCCGTTTCCGCCGAGGTTGCGCTCGACCCATTGCGGTGAAATCAGTACGGACAACAGTCCTGCCATCAGGAATCCGAATATCAGGTACGGTGCCATCTGCCCCAGCACCAGCCAGCTTTCGACTATTATTTTGGTTATTACGTTAAACATATCGGTCATAAATACGGATGTAAAGTGGTTTAAATTGGGATAATAAAAGTACCAGGAAAATACCGGCGAGATATTTCATTGGAGTGTCATTCCGGGCTTGATCCGGAATCTACATCTTTCTTTTGAAGTCAAATTTCGCGGCAGTTTTCGGCAAAGCATCCGGGTAGGCAAAATTATCGTCACATCGTCACAGAATCGCCGGAAAGCCCTACTGGATAAGGGATAGAGGGTGTGACGGAAATGTGACGGAACGTGACGGAACGGTGACGAATTAGGAATTACGAATTACGAATTACATATTATAGTAACGAGTTACAGGTTTACTCACAGCAGATTAAGCGGATAAAACAGATTATTGCGATTCGTGATTTTTGATTTAAAGTTGGTGATTTGAAAAATGTGAAAAATAATGTTGTGTTTATTTAAGACGGAGTAATCCACTGTACAGCGGACTTCTTTTAATTTAAGATAGATTTATAATTACAGACCTGCAATTGCATTATTTGTTTGTATTTCATATCAGTTATTATTATATTTATCACTGAGAGTAATAGCAGTTCCTTAATAGCAGTTCGGAAGATATATTCCGGTAATTGTACAAACGGTGAAGCAGCTATGTACAGTAATAAGTTAAGTATTTTTGAAGCAGTTAATAACATTCACATAGAATCGGTCGTCCTTTGGATGACTCTGCCCCCAGCGGATATCTCTGTCCGGTGGGGATTTTTTGTTTAAAAACAGCTTTAAAGTATTTCATATTAAGCAAGTTATTAACAGACCTTCCCCCCTATATAGTAGGGGGGAATAGAAGGGGGGTTTCCTTGTTTAATATTAAAATGCTTGAAAATGTTCTAAAACGTAGTACCCAAACAAATCGGGCGTGTCAACAGTCCACCAAGAACGCGACACGCCCGACCGATGGGATGATACACCAAACAAACGTACAACTGGAGACTGATGTATCAATCCTTTAAACAACAGTACAACAATGTACTAAAAAAGCCTCCGGAATCCAATTTTTTTAGGAGGTAGAAAATGAGTTATAAGATAACTCTCGTAGTTGTTGTATCTTTATTGCTCCTGGTTCTTTCAGTAAAACCGGTTGAAGCATACAACTTCAATGGACGAGTGTATGAACAGCTCTCCGGAGAATGGTACGAAGTTTATCAAGATGTTGACTTTAAAGTTGTTGGTACTGAAATCCTGGTGGAATTTTCAGGAACGGCGACACAAACACAAATCGACAACTTAATCGCAAACCTACTTTGCGAAACTGTACGAGTCCTTTATAATGGTGTATATCTCGTACAGTACATAACCACTCCGCCTGTTGATCCATTGGATCTTTGCCAAGATTTCCTTGATGAGACATTAATAGTTTTAAGCGCAAAGAATAACACAGAGGGCAAAGCTGCGCAGCCTGCGGATGAGTACTACGGCTGGCAGTTTTATCTTAACGATGGGGGCGGTGATTTTGATGATGATATCAACTTCGAAACTGCCTGGGAAATTGAAAACGGTGATCCATCCGTAAAGATAGGCATAATTGACGATGGACTGCTTTGGACACATCCCGATATCGACGGTCTTAACATCTGGCAAAATGTCGATGCAGTTGAAGACGATGAGGATTTTAACGACAACGGCAGAACCCTCACCGTCGCTCGTGATGGTTTCGATCCTGGGGACTTGAACGCCTCTGACGATGACGGTAATAATTTAGATGATGATCTGATTGGTTGGAGTTTTACAGGTGGTGGTAGCAACCAGATAGGGGATGCCATTCAAAACCAACGGGAATGCGAGCATGGGACAAGAATAGCAGCTATTATTGGAGCCATGACAGACAATAACGACGGTAACAATGGCGAATTCGCAGGTATTGCAGGAGGGGATGGTGAAGGTGATCCCGGCTGCTCTATTGTTTTCTGTAAAGTTAGTGATAATTATCCACTTGACAGAATTCGAAGTTCATTGAATTATCTGATCCAGAAAGACGTTGATATAATCAACATTAGTTTCATTATGGCGCAGGATGACGTTGTTGAAGACCTGCTTGAAACAGCCGAAGCAAACGGTATCCTTGTTTGCTGCGCTTCCGGTAACGAAGCGGACGACGAAGTTGCTTTCCCTGCAAATTATGAAACAACAGTTGCGGTGGGAGCCAGTTATCACGATGAACGCTGGAATGCTTCGAACTACGGTGAAGCGCTGAATATCACTGCACCAACAGGTTATAATGTAAATGATTATCTGGTATATATCAATCACACTGCCTTAGCAGGTGGGTGGGAGATAGGTTTAGATCCTGATAATGATGGCGTAGAAGATTGTTATTTTGATGGTGGAACCTCTGCCGCTTGCGCATGTGTTTCTGCAGTTGCCGGTTTGTTATTGTCAAAAAATAATGAACTCGAACCAGCAGATTTAAAAGAAATTCTCTCTCTCACGGCAACAAGGGATCTCGAATCTGATATTCAGTATGACGGTGATCCTGGCACCTGGGATGAAGAGATGGGCTATGGTGATCTCGACGCCGGTGAAGCCGTTCTGAACTGTGATCGTCTGGAAGTTCCATTGGACGATGGCTGGACAATGAAATCAACCAACATCATGCCTTACTTTACGCCAGGAAATGGACTGGATGAAGAACCTGAGGGTGTTCTATGTACTTTTTGGGAGCTTGCGGAAAACCTAGTATTGCTAAAAGATGAGAATGGTGACTTTTGGAAACCCGATTATCAATTCAACAACATCCAGCAATTTAATTATCAACGAGGTTACCAGATATGTATGGATGGAGGTGACAATTCCTGGGTATCGCTTGGCAAGCAGGTCCCTTACTATGAAGAAATAGAACTTCTGGAAGGGTGGAATATAGTTGCTTACTTCCCTGAAGGATTAATGACTGGTACTGAAGCTTTTGAATCCATTGTTGAAAATCTGGATATTGTACAGGATGAAGGTGGCAACTATTATTGGCCAGAGTGGGATTTTGATGGTCTAACAGGAGATAACAGATGTTGTCCCGGTAAGGGGTATCAAGTGAAAGTGACTGCAGGTTGCACTTTAGAATATCCGGATAATGGTGATCTTGAATCATTTAGTGGCGGAAGAAAAAATTCTATTAATAATGAACATTTTCGAACTGTGAGAAGAACAGATCATTTCCATCCAATACTTTTAACATCCATATCAGTTGAAAACGTAGATTGTGAGCGGGGTGATGAAATAGCAGTTTTTTCACCGGATGGTTTGTGTATCGGCGCTTCTGTTTACAACGGCGAGCTTCCTATGGGGCTTCCTGTATGGAGAGATGATACTCTGACCGTTGAAACTGACGGTTATCTTGATATGGAAACGTTTTATCTACGCTACTGGGATGCAAACAGAAATGTTGAAATTGGTTATGATTCGCTAAATATTTTTTCAAATCTGGATTCTTATGAGGAAGAACCACCTGCTTCAGCACATAATCTAATTATTGGGCATCCTGAAAATGTTCCGGGAACTTTCGAGTTGGAAGGTAACTATCCCAATCCCTTCAATTCCGAAACTATAATTAATTACAGCATTACCAAGACAGGCGCCGTGAGCATTGTTGTTTATGACGTACAGGGTCGCAAGATTCGGGAGCTAACATCGGGGCAGCAAATCGAAGGTAAACATCATGTCGTATGGGACGGATGCAATACCAATGGTCAGCCTGTTTCTTCGGGAATTTATCTCTACAGGATAACTTACGAGTCGGGAAATAGCATCATCAAGAGTACCGAACGAAAGATGATGATGATAAGATAGTTTATTAGTAAAATTTATGGGTTTAGCTGCATTGTGGTTGCTTTGCAGCTAAACCCTCTTCAAACTTAAAAGAGGTTCATTATGCTAAAAAACGCTATTTATTTTGTAATGATAATATTTTTGACGCCTTGTATACTGTTTTCCGAGACCCACGTCGGCGGCGAGATTGAAGGTGAAGTGGTCTGGGATGTTGACGGCAGTCCGTATATTGTTGATGAGTCTATTACATTCGGAGAGGATGGAGCCGATCTTACTATCGAAGCAGGAGTCACTGTTCAGTTTACAGACTTTACAGGAATATATAGTGAATATGGAGGTTCGGTTACAGCAGAAGGGACACCTGAAGATTCGATTTATTTCATTCCTACTCCTATTGATGCTCGTTGGTCGGGAATTAAAATTCATACGATTCCTTCATCCGGAAGTTTTGATTACTGTTATTTCTACCGATCTTTCGGGCATCATGAATCTGATCCCACTTTAACTGGATTTTATTCTTCGTTCGAGCTTAAGCATTCAACAATCCGTGATGCCTCATTACTCATAATGAATTGCAATCTATCTTCAGTAATTGAAGATTGTTTGTTCACAGGTTTGATTTTAAATGGAATTGTAGCATACGTTCGTGAGGACAGTATTACCGTCAGACGTTGTGTGTTCGCTGCTAATTCGGGTTGGGGTTATGGTGTTATTAGTACATATAAAGGAATTATAGATCATTGTATTTTTTACAACACACGCTGTGCAACAGGTACCAGAAACACGCCAGGAGGTACAGTAACCAATTCAATATTCTATTGTGACGAATACAGGGAGCACGCAGCAGTTAGTTCGTATCCTCTTATTGTTTCCAATAATTGCGTGTATAACAGGGCAGATATAATCAGTAACGAAATGGAGGGTGTCGGTATAATCGACTGCGTCAACGCCAACGGAGATTCAACTGACAGATTTGGTAACATGCTGCTTGATCCTCAGTTTGTTGGTTTGATCGATAGTGTTTATATATACGATGTTGATTATATATACCCTGATTCGTACTGTTTAACAGAAGATTCTCCCTGTATAGACGCCGGTGATCCGGAAGCCGATCCTGATCCTGATGGGACGTGCGTTGATATGGGACCCTTTTTCTTTCCTCAACAGAACATCTCAGTTGATCCAGATACCCTTGAGTTCACCGGCATTCAGACAGGTT
>JAIPJL010000169.1 GCA_021734165.1 bacterium
GGGAACAGAAGGGGGGTTTCCTTATGAATATGGAATAAAAAAGTAGTCTAATCCAATTTTGAAGGTTCGGACTTTTACGATATGTACACATTAATCCCGTAGGGATTAAACCATGATTAGCCACCGGTGTGAAACGGTGGTGAGTGAACATCAAGCGCCACACAACCCTATAAGGGTTGAACTAAGCGAAGCGTCAGTCTCCAACAAAGGTGAAAAGACATACAAACCGAAATTAGCTTTGGGCATTGATTCAAAGAATAACGAATTGGTAATCGTAACCAAAGATGGTTTGTTTTACAATTTAAGTAAAAGAGAGTATTAATAATTATTAGGGGCTAAACTTATGATAGAAACAGAATATGAATCTATAGTTACAGTTCGAGATAAGCCAACTCTTGTTTTGGCAGGTCCAGGAGCAGGAAAGACTTATTTACTTGCTGATCGTGTTAAACGATTACTCGACTCTGGTGTAAGTAAAGATGAGATTACAGTTCTTACCTTCAATAAAGATGCCAATCAGAATTTGCGAAATAAGCTACTTGATCCAAAAGATGGATTTAACATTAAATACTCCGATCTTCCAAGAGTGTTGACACATCACTCATTTGGTTTCGAAATAATTAACAGAAAACCACATGGCGTTGGTCTCCTAAAAACAAATTTACGTGTACAGGCGAATGATGACATAAAACTACTTCTTTTTAGAGATGCAGCATTAATTTTAGGACTCAATGAAGAACACGCAAATAGAGCTCGAATGTGCAAGGAAGAAGGAGATTGTGACATAGGCAATAAAGGTTTAGAGTGCTCAATATGCGAGAAATATCGTGAAATAATGTCAAAATGCAATTATATTGATTTTGACGATCAGATTCTTTTGGCTTGCTATATTTTGGAGAATGATTCTGAGCTTTTAAAAGAGTACCAATCTAAAACAATACACCTACTAGTGGATGAATACCAAGATATTAACGCTGCTCAGTTCAGACTTATAGAACTTTTAAGTAGGAACTCAAGGAACGGTCTGTTTGCTGTTGGTGACGATGCCCAAAGCATCTATAGCTTTCGCGGGTCTGATCCAAAATTCATTCTCAGATTTGATAAAGACTTTCCTGGAGCTTATATGCCTCCGTATGCACATAGTCGTAGGTGTCCAAAACAAATAATGCTCGACGCCTCACGTGTATTAAAAACGTACTATGCTGATTGGACAGGTCCTTTTGATCTCAAATATCGGGTTACAGATGGAGAAAATCCTAAAATTATGCAGGTTACATCTGATAAGAATGAAGCTATATGGGTCGCACGAATCGCCAGAGAGGCTGTAAGCGAGAAAAAGACAGTTCTAATTTTAGCTCCCAAAAAAGAATTCTTTCCACGTATTTCCAGGGAGTTAGGCAAATTTGGTGTACCTCATCAATGTCCAACTAACATGTTGCCTTATTCAAGTAACAAAAGATTGCAAGTGCTATTTCGCTTGATTGAATGGGCGCAAGATGCTGAAAATAATTTCTCTACGCGTATTGCAATTGAAAGCCTTATCAACAATGGAAAAGTTAAGGTAAAAGGCGCAGATAAAGATGGTAAATCGAAACCAGAGACAATTAAGGTAAGAATTGAGGTTGAAAAACAAATTGCTTTATTATGGGAAAGTGTTTCAAAACAAATGAATCTGTTATCTGTCCTTAACAACAAGAGAAAAGATAATTCGACTTTAGACAGTATCAATGCAACTCTATTAGGCATTAATGAGTCATATAATGCCACTTCTGGAAAGCTCCGTAGTGAATACATCAAGTGTCTTTCAGATGCAAGTGCATACTGGAATGAACCCGATAAATTCGGGAACGATCTTATTCAAATTAGAGATATACTAAGTGCTGACCCTCCATCAGTTTTTGGTTCTGTTCGTCTTATGACGATGAAAAAGGCTAAGGGTCTTGAGGCAAATGTAGTTATAATGGTCGGGCTTGAAAATGACATAATGCCAAATCCAAAATCGAAACTAGATGAAGAAGCAAGACTATTCTATGTTTCAATGACTCGAGCCTCAGAAAAACTTTACATGATCCATTCTTTGATTCGTCTAAGAGGAATTTCGTACGGTAAAGAGGTTACAGGAAAAGGACGAAGCAAATTTCTAGATACCATTGGTAGAAAAAGCAAATATCGCCCAGTAAAAAGAACTGCATAGAAATATAATTCTCAACTACGGGTTAACAATACTTATTATGGTATTTATTATTTGCGAGTCAAAAGTAAATAATTCATATTAGATGATATGTCTTACCAGGGGAATCAATTAATCCGGAGGTTACCAATGCCAAAAACACCAGATCCATACCGGCTAAGTCGCGAGCATTTCTGTGTGGTAAAGCTCAGTGAAAACGATGATCGATTTTTCGACAGGCGGGACGCCTGCCCCACTGAATCAGTAAATCATTACAATGTGGCGTCAAAAGTCTCGTTTGACGCCATGAATAAAGATCTGTGTCAGACGAGACATCTGACACCACTTAAGTTTTATAATGTAACGGTGTGACGATCTGTGACGAAACGAAAAATTTCCGTCACCGCATATTTCTTATTATACAGACGAGTTACGCCAATATGTGACGATGTGACGATAATTTTGTGTATGCCCCTGTTTTTTTGCGTTAAATTCAAGCGGTCAAAATCGATAATAATAACTTTGAGATAAATAATGACTCAAAAACTAATCAAAAACGCTGCCGGAAGGATGGTTCCGACGGTTATCAACGGTGAGCAGCACGTCCCGTTTAAGGGCGTGGGGAAGCATAAACCCGCTGGGAAACGCGCCGCGCCTCCGCTGGCGACTTGCGCTGATTATCCTTCCGACGGCAACAAGGTGAAAAACGGCCTGAAGGCAGCGCTCAAAGCCTGCGGACTGAAGGACGGCATGACCATCAGCAGCCATCATCACTTCCGTGACGGTGATCTCGTGATGAACCGGGTCTTCGATGCTGCCGCAGAAATGGGTTGTAAAGACCTGCGCTGGTTTCCGAGCGCTTCATTCCCATGTCACGCGCCGCTTATAAAGCATCTCGACAGCGGCGTTATCCATCATATCGAAGGCTCGATGAACGGTCCGCTCGGTGATTATACCTCCGAAGGCAGGATGCACGGTACAGCCATACTACGCTCGCACGGCGGCAGATACCAGGCTGTGCAGGACGGTGAAGTGCATATCGATATTGCGGTCATTGCTGCTCCGACAGCGGATCCGTTCGGAAACGCAACCGGAGACAGGGGACCTTCAGCCTGCGGTTTGCTTGGATTCGCACTCGCTGACTCGCAATATGCCGACAAAGTAATCGTCGTCACCGATAATCTGATCGACTTTCCCTGCATCCCCTGGCAGATTCACGGCAATTACGTCGATTATGTGGTAGTGATGGACAAAGTTGGTGATCCCGAGAAGATCGTTTCAGGCACAACACGCATTACTAAAAGTCCAGACAGGCTTTTAATCGCCGAATATGCAGCAAGGTTCGTCGCTGAAGCCGGTATCATGCAGGACGGATTCTCATTCCAGGCTGGAGCAGGGGGGACGGCGCTCTCGTTCGCTATATTCCTTGCTGAGATGATGAAAGCGAAGAACATCAAGGCTCGCTATGTGCGCGGAGGTTCCACTCAATACCTGGTCAAAATGCTGCAAGAGGGTTTGACTGATTATATCCTCGACGGGCAGACTTTCGACCTCGATGGTGTGCGTTCTATGCGTGAAAATCCTAATCACGTCAATACTTCGCCGTTTACAAGCTACAATTACCATGGTAAGGGTAACTTCTCATCTATTACTGACGTTGCAGTACTAGGGGCTACCGAAGTTGACGTTAATTTCAATGCCAATGTGGTTACTCACTCCGACGGCAAGCTGCTTCACGGTATCGGTGGATGGATGAACTGCCTGTTCAGTAAGTGTACAATACTGCCTATTCCATCGTTCAGAGACAGGATACCGGTTATTGTTGATGAAGTAACTACACTTTGCGGTCCTGGTGAATTGATAGATGTGATTGTAACTGAGCGAGGTATCGCAATTAATCCGTTACGCAAAGACTTGATTGAAAAAACTCGCAATTCATCACTGCCGATGGTTGACATCCGTGATTTGAAAGTCGAAGTTGAAGACATCTGCGGCGGAAAACCTGCTCCGCCTAAGACAGAAGATAAAATAGTTGCGGCTATCAAATGGGTTGATGGTACAGTGATTGATTGCGTGAGACAAATAAAAAAATAAGAAAACGCGTGCGAAGCGTTAAAGCCTTCGTTACGATCTAAACAAAGGCAAAAATAACCTGGTGGTGATACTGACTCGCATTTGATCGTATGCTTGATAATTCACTAAACCTTCATGGACAATCAGAATGAAGTTCATTTCTAAACGTAAATCCATCAATATAATAGTCATCCTGATTCTTCTGTTCTGTAATCAGGTTTTTGCAATAGATCAATATCTGTGCGGTGCTATTAAAGGACGAGCGCTCGATGTTGATACCCAAATGGGATTGGCAGGCGCTAATGTGGTTTTGATTGGCACTGAATTAGGCGCCAGTTCTGATCTGGATGGGTATTTTACAATTAATAGAGTACCCATCGGAAGCTATTCTATCGAGTGTAGTTTTCTGGGTTATGAGCCTGTAATTATTACCGATATAATAGTGCGACCGGAACGCATCAGTATGCCTGTAATTGAACTTAAAGGCACCGCAATAAAGATGGATGAAGTAGTTGTGAAACCTACCTATTTTAAGAAAACCGAGAAGCAGCCAAGTAGTTTCATAAACATATCCAAAGAAGAGATAAGACGTGCATCCGGATCGGGAGGTGACGTCAGCAGAATCATGATGTCGCTGCCGAGTGTTGCTAAAGTCAACGATATGCGCAACAGCCTGATTGTCAGAGGAGGTTCGCCTGTTGAAAATGGCTACTGCATTGATAACATTGCCATACCAAACATAAACCATTTCCCGTCTCAGGGTGCATCGAGCGGAGCTATTGGGCTGATCAATGTCGATTTCATCAAGGATGCTCAATTCTATTCGGGTGGTTTTTCCGCGGCTTTTGGAGACAAGCTTGGATCTTTAATGGATATTACTTTCAGGGAAGGCACAGCCGGGTCAAGCGCCTGGAGTTCACCCCCGAGGAGACGGTGGGCGCGCCCCTGCAGGACGCCGAGGTCATCGTGGCCTGCGGCAAGGGCCTCAAGGACGTGAAGAACCTCAAGCTGGTCACCGAGCTCACCGA
>JAIPJL010000036.1 GCA_021734165.1 bacterium
AACAAGTTCATCATGGATGATCTTCACCATCTGCTGACCGGGAGTAATGCTGTTAAGAACTTCGCGTCCGAGGGATTTTTCCTGAACGCTGTTGACAAATGCCTTCGCAGCAGGGAGACTGACGTCTGCTTCAAGTAAAATACGTCTTACTTCACGAACAGTTTCTTTAACATTTGTTTCTGTTAATTTACCCTGTCCACGCAGATTGCGTACGAATTTCTCAAACCGTTCAGTCAGCTCTTCAAGCAAGTCCTTCTACTCCTTAATGTCCTGCTAATTTTCTGTATCAACTCTGTGGTAGAGATTCCTTCAACACGGTCAATCAATTCAACTCTACCAGCGAATTCTCTGCCTATTACTTCATCCAACTTATAATCGCTGCCTTTAACTAATACGTCCGGTCTTAGCAAGTTTAACAACTCGTAAGGCGTCTCTTCATTAAATACTATAACCAAATCAACCACTGCTATTGAAGCAACTAATATTGCCCTGTCATGCTCATTAATATAAGGTCTTCCTGAGCCTTTACATAAGGCGCGGGTAGAATCATCACTGTTAACGCCAACAACTAAGTGATCCGCAAATTCTGCTGCGCTTTCCAGAGAGTAAATATGTCCTCTGTGCAACAGATCAAATACACCGTTTGTGAAAACAATTGTCTGATTTTCTCTACGCCAGCTTGCAACTCTATTGACAAGTTCATCAGAACTGATTATTTTTTTTGAGCTTGCGTTTGTTAATTTCAAACGGATTAGTTCCCTGTTTCTTTGTATATCTCTACAGGATAAACCCAGTGGGCGATACTGGATTCGAACCAGTGACCTCTGATATGTGAGACCAACGCTCTAACCAACTGAGCTAATCGCCCTGTTTCAATTCATGCAAACCTAAAATTTAGCCTTTTTTTCATTTATTGTCAAGAAATCATAAATATTATTAACGTTTCATTTAACATACACAGAATTTTCAGCACAATATCTTGCCAACGCAACCTCTATTATATTATATTTACAGGTTAACGATGCAATCCTGTGGATTTTATCGGATAATTCCTTTATGCTGGAAACTTTTTGTAAATAATCAGGTACAATGAAAAAGAACATACATCCACCATATCGTTTGGCAACAATTAGCTGCGCATGTGGTAATACTTTTCAGACACAAAGCAGCATTGGTGATCTGAAAATAGAAATTTGCTCACAATGTCATCCGTTTTACACGGGCAAACAAAAGTTAATTGACACGGCTGGACGTGTTGATAAGTATTACAAGAAGTACAAAATGGATCGACCCAAGTAGGTTGACAATGTTTGTGCCAATTTATCTGTAACATATCTCAACACGATACATACCGATTGCTTGCCTTTTAGATTTTTACTCAACATTCGGCGCTGAAATAATCCAGCGCCGTTTGGTGATTTTTGCTCTCAATTCCATTCCTGCTTAGATTAATTCCTTACAAATGTTTAGGAGTAATAATGAATTTCCGTCAATCTGTTAAATCCTTGTTTCTAATCCGGGTTGTAATAACAATCTCGTTGATGATTGTATTTTATACTCATGTAAGCGCTAAAGAAACTGCTCCCGGTTTCTTCAGATATCCGCACACTGATGGAGAATCAGTTGTTTTTACATCAGAAGGTGACCTCTGGAAAGCGCCTCTATCCGGCGGTATTGCTATCCGGTTAACGACACACGAAGGCGAGGAGCGTTTTCCACACTTCTCACCTGACGGGAAATGGATTGCCTTCTCCGCACAGGATGATGGCCAGGACGATGTATATATCATCCCGGCAGAAGGTGGCGAACCGCATCGTCTGACTTTCCACCCCGATGGAGATTACGTTATCGCCTGGGATTACGACAATAATATCATTTTTAGATCAACACGTGAAATACCTTATCGAGGTTACAGGATTTATCGTATTCCTATAACAGGTGGATACCCTGAATCAATTGGACTTGATAAAGGTACTTTAATCTCATTCGAGCCTAACGGATCAAGGATTGCCTTCAACCGCTATTCAAGAGAGTTTCGTACTTGGAAGCGTTATAAGGGTGGTTGGGCTCAAGATGTATGGGTTGGTGACATGGGTAAACTGGAGTTTTCAAATATAACCGACAATCCGCCTGTTAATGATTGGGACGGTACAGACGCCTTCCCGATGTGGCATACTGACGGCAGGATATATTTTCTCTCAGATCGCGATAACCGCTCAAATATTTATTCCATGACGCCGGATGGTACAGATTTAAAACGACACACAAACCACGACAAATTCGATGTTCGCTGGCCCTCGCTCGGTAACGGAGTTATTGTATATCAAAACGGGATGGACGTCTGGGCTTATAATATTGCATCGGATGTATCAAACATGATCAGCATTACACTCCCAACCGACCGTGTGCAGGCTCGTGAGAAATTCACCGATCCAAAGGACTACATAACTGATTATCGAATATCACCAGATGGAAAAAGAGTTTTATTTTGCGCTCGTGGTGAATTGTTTACAGCGCCCGCTAAAGGTGAAGGTCTAATCCGGCAATTGACCTTCACATCAGGTGTACGTGATAAATACCCCGAATGGGCTCCGGATGGTGAAAGTATCGCTGCATGGTCAGATGCGAACGGTGAAGAGCAACTTTACCTATATCCTGCAACCGGAGGTGAGGCTAAAAAGATAGGTGATGATAAGCGTTTCTGGCATTACCCGGCAGTCTGGTCGCCTGATGGTAATAAGCTGGCGTTTAGCAACGAAGATCAAAACTTGATTATAATGGATGCAAAGAACGGCAGAACTAAGGTAGTCGATAACGGAGGCTGGGAAATTACTGAATATGAATGGTCACCTGACAGTCGTTATCTTGTCTATTCGCGTCCGGAAGATAATTACAATAATACTGTATGCATTTGGGATGTGGAAAAAGCCGAGGTTCATCAGGTTACAGATAACTTTTTTAACAGCTATAGCCCATGTTTCGATCCTGAAGGTAAGTATCTCTACTTTTTATCTGACAGAACTGCCAATCCTCACCTTGACGGTCAGGAGATGACTTATATTCTTGATCGTAAAACAAGACCTTTTATGTTGTGTTTACTGAAGGAAACTATGTCACCGTTTGCGCCTAAAGCAGATCCGGATGAAATGGATGAGGAATTTCCTTGGGAAAAGGGAGATAAAAAAGGAAAGAAAAATAAAGATGACGATAATGATGATGAAAGTGATGATGGTAAAAAAGAAGTTGTGGAAGTAAAAATTGAATTTAAAGGATTAGAGAACCGATTAAATCCTTTTCCTGTGCCTGCCGGTAATTATTTCGGTCTCAAAGCGGTTAAGAATAAAGTGTTCTTCGTATCATATACCAATAAAGGCATGTTTCGTTATGATCCGTTCGGTAATAAGAAGCACGGTGTTAAACTCCATAAATTCAACATTAAACGAAAAAAATTCAAGGTTGTTGAAGATGGCATTAATGGTTACGATATTTCTGCGGATGGTAAAAATCTTCTGATCTGTAAGGATGGTCAGTATAAGGTCACCGGGATAGATGAAGGTGGCGGAGGTGATTGGAAAAAGGGTATGGGAGAGGATGATGGCGACGACGATAAATATGTCGATCTGAGTAAATGGGATCTGCGTGTTGATGTAAGGGCTGAATGGTGTCAGATGTTCAATGAAGCATGGCGTACACAGCGTGATTTCTTCTGGGAACCTAATCTGCATGGTGTAGATTGGGAGGCAGTCAGAAAGCAATATCTTCCCTTAGCGGAAAGAATTTCCACCCGTGACGAACTGAATGATCTTATAGGAGAGATGTTTGCGGAGCTTAATTGCTCTCATGCTTACGTTTGGGGTGGAGATCAGAGACGAGCAGAACGACATAGAACCGGATTACTCGGAGTTGATGTAGAAAGACACTCTTCAGGATTCTATAGAATTGAGCATATTTATACCGGTCGTCCCTGGGAGCCTAATATCTCAAGTCCACTTACCCAGTACGGTCAATTGGCAGAGGTTGGTGATTATATTGTTGCTATAAACGGCAGATCAACTGCTGAAGTTAAAAACTATTTAGAGTTATTACTTGACAAATCAGGAGAAATCGTTTCTGTAACCTTAAACAGTAAGCCGTCGCTGGACGGAGGACGCGAAGTAATTGTAAAGCCTCTCGGCAGTGAACGTGTACTGAGATACTACAATTGGGTTGATGATCGTCGCGCTTATGTTGATAAAAAAACCGACGGAAAGATCGGTTATATTCATTTGACTAATATGGGAGGCTGGGGACTTTCACAATTTGCACGTTCTTATCAGCCTCAGCATAATAAAGATGCGATGATAATGGATGTGCGCTATAATGGTGGTGGATTTGTTGCTGATATGATTCTTTCTCATCTTGACCGTGGTATGTTTGCGGTAGGAAGACCACGCCACGGATCAACGTATCGTACGCCCCAAACGGCTTTTTATGGTCACATGGCAGCGGTTTGTAATGGAGAGACAGGCTCAGATGGTGAGACATTTACTGAAGGTTTTCGAAGACTTGGGCTTGGTCCAATCTTCGGCACAAGAACATGGGGTGGATGGGTAGGCATTAGGGGTGGAAAGCCTTTATTGGATCGTGGTGGTATAACTCAGCCGGAATTCACAGGCTGGGGTAAAGAAGGTGAATGGCTTATTGAAGGTCATGGAACTGAGCCAGATTCCACTGTTAGCGATAATCCCAGAGATATTATTCAAGGAAATGATCCGCAGCTTGATGCTGCCATTGAGTATCTATTAGAGAAAATGAAAACAGATCCGATGATTTGGCCTGAGCAGCCGCTATATCCGAATAGAAGTGGGAACTGATTAATAATCAGACTTAAGCTAATCCTTCTCGATTCCTAAATCCAAAAGCAGGGCAATTGTGGTATTACGTGTCCTTGCATGATAGTTGATAGAATTACTGCAAGATTTCAAATTCCACTTTAGTAAGATACAATCTGGCAGTGTTATTTTTAGTGTTGCTTAACAACCGGATTATGCTTCGTTTTTAATCCGGTTGTTAAATTAACTAAGTTAAGTTTTTTTAACTTAATATTATATTTTGAGATACTACTGAAAGGTTTTTTTATGTTTGAATTAAATTCCAACAGAAAGAATTTCAAAATTCTGGTCATTGATGATGATCTGAGTGTGCTTGAGGTTTTAAGGATGATGTTAGAGCATGATGGATATCATGTAATTACTGCTCCAGGGGGATTAGAAGGTATTGAGATATATAAACAAGATAATGATATAAGTCTTGTTATTATAGACCTTACAATGCCCGATATTCCCGGAATAGAAACCTTAAAAAGAATAATAAAAATTAATCCATCACAAAAGGTTATGATGGCAAGTGGCTATGACAGCACAGAATCCGCTCAGGAGGCGATTGATTTAGGCGCATGTTATTTTATGGAAAAGCCTTTTGATATTGAGAAGTTATTTGAAGTTATTAGAAATATAATTGGCAACGAACAGGTTTGAGAATTTTAGATTCTTTCGAGTTCAAGACAAGTTTCGACCGCAATATCGAATAATCTTCTGCGAACGCTTTTTCGTTTCTCACCACTCCTTCTTGTGTTCCATTCGGATCCGCTAACATCATCACTTCCGTATAAGATCTGGGCAAACAAAACTTTACGGAATATTGCTACCGCAAAGAATGCCGCCGCTTCCATTTCAACTGTGATGCAGCCTTCTTCTTTGCGTTGTTTGATCTTGTTAGGCGTTTCACGGTAGAAAGCATCAGTGGTCCAGGTTTTTCCCTTGATAAAGGGAATATTATTACGTTTTAATACTGTTTCGATAGCAAAAACGCCTTCAGAAGTTGGTTCAACTTCGCGAGATGGAGGAATATAATGATACGAAACTCCCTCATCGCGTACTGCTGATGTAGGAATTATTAGTTGACCCACAGCAATCTCTTTGTTAAGCACTCCACAAGACCCAATTGCGATGAACCTTTGGAACCCCAACGCGATAACTTCATCCATGAAAGCTGCGGCTAATGGAGCGGATACATACGGATGAAAAACACCGATACGTTTCCCATATATATTATATTCGTACAGGGGATTAGGACCATATTCACTTCTTAGTGTGTAAATGTTAGTTAATAATCCATCAACTTTTAGTTCTGAGATTACTTCCTGAAAAAAACAAAACACACAGCATTCCGGAACATCTATTTTGGGAAAAACTTTTGAAGGTTCAATTATTGCTTCCCGTGTGGGATCAAATTCGAGTATTGGATATTGTTCTTTCATACATCAAAGATATGTTCTCAAATCAAGTTTTGCAATTGAATGCGATAGTTCTTTCAAAGTCTATTTCATAAAGGCTTTGACATTTATCATATAAATTATTAACTTACCGGTATCGTTTATTTGCATACAATTTTTGTGCACATACTTTTCATCACAGAGAATTATCCTCCTGAAGTAAATGCAGTTGCCAGTCGTGTCTCAGAACGTGCTGCATATTGGTTGCGTTGGGGCCATAAGGTGACTGTAATCACCTCCGTTCCTAATTTTCCACGTGGAAAAATATACAAAGGCTACCGTAATTTACCATATCAAGTTGAGTATATTGATGGTGTAAGAGTAGTAAGAGTTATAACCTTTATAGCCCGTAACAAGGGCGTTATAAGGCGGCTGCTCGATTTCAATTCGCTGATGATAAGCGCATTCCTTGCTTCCTTAATCCAAAAAACACCTGATATAGTTGTTGCTACTTCACCGCAATTTTTTGCGGCTGTAGCCGGATGGCTGATCGCTGTCAGGTTCAGAAGACCGTTTGTTTTCGAACTTAGTGATCTTTGGCCCGCTTCGGTAGTTGCAGTAGGCGCTATGCGTCCAAGTTTTGGAATGCGGATGATTGAAAAACTTGAACTTCATCTCTATCGTAGAGCAATGGCTGTTATTGCGCTTACCAAATCCTTCAAAAATGATTTGGTTGCCCGTGGGATTCCATCAAAGAAGATAGTTGTTGTTCAGAATGGTGTTGAATTGTCAATGTTCAAACCTCAACTAAAAAACCAAGAGCTCAACAAACAACTTGGACTTGTAAATAAATTCGTTTTAGGATACATTGGCACTCACGGAATGGCACATGATCTCTTGAATGTAGTAAAAGCAGCGGAGATATTGAAACCAGAAGATGATATAAGATTTCTATTTGTTGGTGATGGAGCTGAACGAGATATGCTTGCTGAAGAAGTAAAAAAACGTAAGTTAAAAAATGTGATAATGGTTTTGACTCAACCAAAGGATACAATCCCCGATTATTGGAGTCTTTGCGATGTCTCGTTAGTTCATCTTAAAGACAGCCCAACTTTTAAGACAGTTATTCCATCTAAAATATTTGAAGCAATGGGAATGGGACTTCCCATATTGCTTGTAGCACCTAAAGGTGAAGCGAGTAATATTATCGAAACGGATAAAGTAGGTGTGTGGATTCCTGCGGCTGATCCTGAAGTATTAGCAAGAACGGTTATTGATATCAAAATGGATGAATCACTAATGAACAAATGGAAGAAAAATAGCCTGAATTCCGCAAAATTACACACAAGAGAGATTCAAGCCCAAAAGATGATCGATGTTTTGGATGCTGTGGTCGAACATAAAGAGGTATAGATTACAAGTTAGATTAAAAATTGCATGAAGAGCGCTAATAAATCTTTGGATTAGGTTTTGTTGCTAATTATGGTAATAATCTGAAATGGATTAGCGTTGCCTTAATAAACTGCTTTGACTCAAGCCCTGTATTTTGTATATTTAAGGCTGTCAAAATTTCTATACATGACTGAATTTACGGTCATGTATTGTTATAATAGTTGTTTGAATTTAGCTGTTAGAGCGGGAATTAAATAAATAACATTTATATCCCGAGAAATGGTTTGGTTAGATTCAAACTTTTTTTGGAAAACTTAATGGAATATATAGCGCCATTTCTGGTTGCATTTATTATTTCACTTCTGGTAACTCCACTTGTAAAAAAAGTGATGGTTAAAAAACAGGTAATGAATCACCCTTCGACTCAAAGGTGGAGCAACCGTACTGTTCCTTTAATGGGTGGAATCGCTATTTTTGCTGGTTTTTTTGTATCAACTGTCATTTTTTCAGATCTTGGTTTTCAGATTTCAATTGTACTAATTGGCGCTTC
Organism: bacterium; assembly: GCA_021734165.1. Classification (GTDB taxonomy): domain Bacteria; phylum Electryoneota; class AABM5-125-24; order Hatepunaeales; family Hatepunaeaceae; genus JAIPJL01. The sequence continues at coordinate 8,196 of JAIPJL010000036.1, forward strand.
TATTATCTTTATAAGTGGTGTAATAGACGATTTATACGGAATGAATGCGAAGATTAAATTCTCCATCCAGTTCATTCTTGGAATAACAACCGTGATGTGCGGGGTGGTGTTCTTCATTACGCCGTTTCTGTGGTTGAATCGTTTTATTACTTTATTGTGGATTGTAGGATTAACAAACTCACTTAACCTGCTTGATAATATGGATGGTCTTTCAGCAGGTATTGCTTCAATTGCCGGATTTGGACTATTTTCGATTGCTATAATTTCAGAGCAATACTTAATGGCAGTTTTTACAATCGCATTTGTGGGAGGTTGTCTCGGCTTCCTAAAATATAATTTTAAACCTGCTCAAATATTTATGGGTGATTGCGGAAGTCAGTTTATGGGATATTCACTGGCAACTTTGGCTGTAATAGCTCAACCTGAGAGTATTTCAAGAATTATTTCTTTTGCTGCTCCCGTTATGGCGCTCGGTGTGGCAATATTTGACACTTCTCTTGTAACTATTCAGCGATTGTTAAATGGCAGAAAATTCTGGTCAGGTGGTAAAGATCATTCGTCGCATCGTTTGGCGATATATTATAAAGGGAATGAAGTAAAGGCAGTATTATTATTATATTTGTTTGGAATTCTGACTTCTGCTACGGCTGTAGTCTCTATGAAGATGCAATCGATAATACTATCCATTGTTCTCGTTGTTCTCTTAGGTTTGTTTTTCACAATTACGGGAATCTTATTATCACGAGTACAGTGTTATTTTAACCTTTCGACAGAGGAGTAAGAAGATATACATGAAAGCCCTGGTGACGGGAGGAGCAGGTTTTATTGGTTCGCATCTGACTGAGCGTCTGATCAATGACGGCAATAAAGTGCTTGTTATTGATGATCTCTCCACCGGAAAAATGATAAACATTGAGCATCTTAAGGATAATCCCGCTTTTTCATTTCGCAAGGGTTCAATTCTTGATGTTGATTTTCTACGCAAAGCAATTACTGAGTGTGATGTAATATTTCACCTTGCTGCTGCTGTAGGCGTAAGAAACATTATGGATAACAGACTTAAGTCAATACTGACCAATGTGAGAGGTACGGATCTAGTTTTAGAGCTTGCATGTGAGAAGAAGCAGAAAGTATTGATTGCATCTTCTTCGGAAGTTTACGGAAAGAATGAAACGCTCCCATATTGCGAAGATAGCGATTCGGTCTTTGGTCCGACAACAACTCATCGCTGGAGCTACGCTGCCGCCAAAGCAGTTGATGAATTTCTTGGTCATGCATATTATCAAGAGAGAAAATTACCAGTAGTCATAGCGCGCTTTTTTAACACTTGCGGTGAAAGGCAGTCAGGTCAATACGGCATGGTTCTTCCGACTTTCGTTAAAGCTGCCCTGAAGAATGAAACCGTTGTTGTTTATGATGATGGTGAGCAGAGTCGCGTTTTTACTGATGTTTCGGATGCAATAGATGCTATAATGTTATTAATGGAAAATCAAGATGCGATTGGTAATGTCTTTAATATTGGTGGTCAGGAAGAAGTTACCATTAACGAACTGGCAAAGAGGATTATCAGAATAACTGGAAGCGCCTCGACGACCAGACATGTGCCTTATGATGAGATATTTAAAAATGGCTTTGAAGATATGAGAAGACGTGCGCCTGATATTTCCAAAATCCGAAAACTGACTGGCTGGAAGCCTAAGGTCAGCCTTGACGGATTAATAGAGAAAGTCATGCATCATTTCAAACATCAGTTTGAAAATCAAAAAAGTAATTAGTTTGTTTAACTCAATTCATTAGGATTGATAATGCCAATAGAAATATCCTTAAAAACCGTTGATCGCGAGATCACTCGTAAGATTAAAGAGATCAGCGGTGAACCTTTAACAAAATGTATGCAGTGCGGGACTTGCTCGGGACTTTGTCCAATGGAAGAAAGCGGTGATATAAGCCCCAGAGGATTGATACACCTTGTCAACCTTGGACAGAAAGACTTAGTCATTAAAGCAGAGTTTTCATGGCTTTGCGCTTCTTGCTATCGCTGCGAACTACGTTGTCCGCGTGGACTCGACATTCCAAAGATCGTTGAAGCGATAAGGTTACTGAAACTGCGTCTCAATGAAGACTATGTGAAACCATTTGAGATTGAGGAAGAAAGAATTTACGAACTTCCTCAAATAGCTATGGTCAGTTCTTTCCGTAAACACACTGCATAGGAAGAAATATAATGAAATTAGGATACTATCCGGGGTGTACGCTTAAAACCAAAGCGAAAAATCTCGAAGATTCAGCTATTGAATCAATGAAAGCGCTCGGCATCGAATTAATTGAGCTTGATCGCTGGAACTGCTGTGGCGCTGTTTATTCACTTGCTGATGATGATCTTGTCCATATTCTCGCTCCGGTTCGGGATCTTATCCGCGCTCGCGATCAGGGATTTGATAAAGTTGTTGTTCTCTGCTCGATGTGTTACAACACTCTTGCAAGAGCGAACTTACTAATGCGTGAGGATGAAGTTAAAAGAGATGCGCTGAATAACTTCATGGAAGAGGAGAACGATTATAAAGGTGAAGTAGAGGTAGTTCATTATCTTGAAGTCCTACGCGATGAAATAGGCTGGGATAAGTTAGCCGAGATGGTTAAAAATCCACTTACGGATTGGAAAATTGCTCCTTACTATGGCTGTACACTAACTCGTCCTGCAACAATATCTATAGATGAGGGTCTGTCTCATACGATATTTGATGATTTTATAAAAGCAATTGGCGCAGAATCCGTTAGTTGGGATGAAGCAGAAACTTGCTGTGGATCGTATCAGATCATCGCCAATCCTGAAGCTGCGAGTAAAACAGTTTCAATGATTGTCACATCTGCTAAAGCCAAAGCGGCTGATATTCTGGCGTTAAGCTGTCCTTTATGTGAGTATAACGTAGGTCGTCGTCAGGCAGATTTACTCAGTGAAGATTCAGATCCTTTGCCGACTTTCTATTTTACCCAGTTGCTGGCAATGGCGCTTGGATTGGATGATAAAGTTTCCCGTATGGAGTTAAATACACCGCAGGCTCGTGACTGGTTGAAGGCAAAGGAATTAGTGTCTGAAGCTGTATAATTTGGATTTAGGTTGAAATTTGATCTAAATCGTCCCAAAGGAATTCTCTTCGATTACTGGGGAACGCTTGTCAACTGGAAGCCAAATAGAAAATCCGGAATTAATGGCTTGCTGAAGATGATTCCGGATCGCAAGGATATAACCTTTGAAATGGTAAAAGAGATTGCCGACGAGTTGATGGAAGCTGCCGGTGAAATCAGGAAGTCTTCCATGATTGAGTTTTCACGAGCGCAGTTTGACAGGAATCTGTTTAACAGACTTGGTATTGCATTTGATTTAACAGACGATGAACTCGATAGGATGTACATACGTAACAGTTTTCTTTCTGAACGCGAGCATGGTGTAATTAATATGTTAAGCGCTGTTAAGCAGAAAGATATAAAAACAGGTGTTGTGAGTAATGCTACTGCCGGTGTGAAAGCACATACAGAACTGCTTAATGATCTTGGAATATTAAAATATATCGATTTTGTGATGATAAGCTCAGACTATGGTTTCCGTAAGCCGCATCCGCAATTATTCAAGACAGCGCTGGCAAGAATGGGAACGAAACCTGAAAATACGTGGTTTGCTGGAGATACACTGACTGATGATGTAATTGGTTCTACTAATGCTGGGATGACATCTGTCTGGTATAATCCTAAAGAGAAACCGAATGACACGGATCTGTTTCCTTTGGAAATTCGTAGTTGGGATGAGTTTGTGAAGTTATTGAAAGAATTAGGATGATAAAGGTTTTAAAAAGTTTTTATAAAAAAATAATATCATTTTGGCTTAGTATTACGCGCAAGGTATTGGTGGGGTATTATCCGATACTACTTGAGTATCCCAACAAACCACAGTGCAGATACGGACATGGCAAGCCTTATCACCCTGGACTTTATAAGCTAATAGACAAAGAGCGTGATAGCATTCGACAGTTATTAGAATCATTTCTCCAGTTTGAAGGAAGGTTAAGGGAGATTTCGCTTAATAAGCCTCAAAAACCGAAGGATCCGCACTGGCTTAATGGATGGCTTCCGGCATTTGATGCTTTGGGAATCTATGGAATGATAGGTCTGTTGAAACCAAAAATTTATCTTGAAGTTGGTTCGGGTAATTCGACTAAATTCGCCAGACGAGCTATTAGAGATCTGAATTTCGAAACGAAAATTATATCCATTGACCCTCAGCCTCGCGCTGAGATAAATTCGATCTGTGACACAATAGTCCGTAACAGGCTTGAGGATGCTGATTTGAGCATAATGGATCAATTAGAAAGCGGTGATATACTATACATTGACGGATCGCATTACTGCTTCCAGAATTCAGATGTTACAGTGGTTTTCCTTGACGTTCTCCCAAGGCTTAAACCGGGTGTGATCGTCGAATTCCATGATATTAGCTTGCCTTATGATTATCCTCCGATTTGGCGTGAACGTTATTACAATGAGCAATATATGCTTGCGACGACTTTACTCTTCAGTGAAAATAAGTTTCGTATATTACTTCCGAATGCATTTATCAGCGAGGACGCTGAATTGAAGAGTATATTGGATCCGCTATGGGATAATCCCGGATTGCATGGAGTTGAAAAACATGGTGGATCATTCTGGATGAAGGTGGTTTAGACATTAGGCTTTAGGCTTTAGAAAGGTAGTTACTAGGACAAACATTCTTGTTTGTCTTGTTTCTGAAACGAGTTGACAAGCAGAGCCTGCCCCTGAGTAGGCAGGAAAATGCTTGTCCTACTTGTAAACTTGACAACTTGTAAACTTGTAAACTTATAAAGAGGTATGCATGAGCGATACCAGTACAGTTACTGAAGAAAAAGCTGCATCGGTGACAGAGCGCGTTATGATACCCATCTATATCATGGGTAAGAAATACGTAGTGCCGGAGCAGTTAACCATTATGAAAGCGATGGAGTATGCCGGTTATAAATTCATTCGTGGCTGTGGCTGCCGCGGTGGGATTTGTGGCGCTTGCGGTACAGTCTATCGCAAACCGGGTGATTATCATATCAGGGTAGGACTCGCCTGCCAGACCGTAGTCGAGCCTGATATGTACCTAACCCAATTACCGTTCTATCCTGCAAACAGGGCGACATATAATTGGGATGACATTAAAGGAACAGCAGAGGAAGTACACGCTGCTTATCCGGAATTATTCCGCTGCCTTGCATGTAATGCCTGCACGAAGATCTGCCCGATGGACATCCAGGTAATGGATTACGTTGCGGCAATTAAACAGGGTAATCTTGAGAAAGCTGCTGAGTTATCCTTTGACTGCATCCAGTGCGGTTTATGCGCTTCGCGCTGCATGGCTGAGATGGCTCAATATCACATTGCACAGATGGTGAGACGTATCAGAGGAAGACACCTGCTTCCGCCAAGCGAGCACTGTGATAAGCAGGTTGAAGCGATTAAATCCGGCTTATACGTTGATGCTCTCAACCAGGTGAAAGCGCTTGGCACACTTGATCCATTCAAGCAGGACGAGGTGACTCCTGAGATTAAAAAGCTGAAAAGCCTTTACAACGAACGCGAAGGTGAACCACATACTTCCGATGAGAAGTGGGTTCCGCAAAGCGATTACGCGCTATTAAAGTGAGGAATATAAAATGCCATATCCTGAAAGTTTAAAACAGCTAATAAAAAAAGTAGAAGAAACCAGACCGGCTCGTATTGCTAAAAAGGAAGCCGGTGAAGAGTTCCCCGCGTTATCGCTTGAAGACAGACATAAAGTCCTGCATGCGTTCCATCCAGACGTAAAAGAGGAAGGACGGCGCCAGATTACCGTAGGTCCGAACAAAGGCTACGGGATCTGCCACGAGATGGTTGATCTTCTTGAAGCCAAGAGTCGCGTTAATCCCGATAGTGTTGATCTAACCAAACCGGATTATGAAACGGATGTTCTTGTTATAGGCGCTGGTGGATCCGGAACAGCCGCAGCATTGCTCGCTCAGGAACAGGGAGCTAAAGTTATTATAGCGACCAAACTTCGTCATGGTGACGCTAATACAATGATGGCTGAAGGTGGTATCCAGGCAGCGACTAAGGGCTGGAAAGACTCACCCTACTACCATTATCTTGATATTATGGGTGGTGGTCACTTCACCAACAAGCCGGAGCTGGTTGAAACACTTGCTAACGAGGCTCCCGATGTTATTCGCTGGCTGCTCAGCCTCGGTTGCAACTTCTCGAAGTATCCTGACGGGACTTTACAGACCATGCACGGTGGAGGAACCTGCCGTAAGCGTATGCACTACGCTGCCGATATTACAGGCGCTGAGATGATGCGTACTCTGCGTGACGAAGCGCGTAATCGCTGTGAAGACATTACGGTTATCGAATTCTCACCTGCTGTTGAACTGATCCTGAACGATAAGGGTCAATGTGCGGGAGCGGTTCTTTACAACATGGAAACTGCCGAATATATCATCGTCAAAGCTAAGGCTGTTGTAATGGCAACCGGAGGCAGCGGCAGATTACATACACAGAACTTCATGACAACCAACCATTATGGCGCAACTGCTGATGGTATTGTGATGGCTTATCGCGCCGGAGTGCCGGTTTGTTTCCTGCATACCATTCAATATCACCCGACGGGCGTGATCTTCCCTGAGCAGGCTGAAGGCATATTGATTACAGAGAAGTTCCGCGGCGCAGGCGCCAATCTCGTTAATGTTGACGGCGAGCAGTTCGTATTCGAGCGCGAACCGCGTGACATCGAAGCATCATGTATTATCAAGGAATGCGTATCGGTTGGCAAGGGTGTACCTACTCCGACGGGCAAGTTCGGTATCTGGCTTGACAGCCCCATGCTTGATGTGATGTTCGGTGAGGGCTACGTAAAGAAGGAATTCCCCGGCAAGCACATTCTCTTCGACCGTTTCGATATTGACATCGGCAAAGAACCAATGATGATTTACCCAACGCTGCACTACCAAAACGGCGGTTTGGAGTTCAAACGGGATGGAGCCACACCATTGAAGGGCTTGTACCTTGGTGGCGAAGTTGGTGGAGGAACTCACGGTGAAAACAGGCTGATGGGTAATTCACTGCTTGATATCATGGTTTACGGCAGGATTGCAGGTAAGAGCGCTGCAGCGTTTGCCTTGAACGATTCGCAGGACGGTGAGTTGACACTGGATCATGTGCGTAAGTATCATCAGGAGTTAGCAGACGCGGGTATCGAAACTGACCGCATTGCACCGATGCTGCTGCCGGACTACACTGAAGAGCACATCAAGATCAAGCAGTTGACGACGGATTATCAGGGAACGATGAGGTAACCTGTTAAATCTGAAATACATTAAGTGTAACAATGTTTCATTCAACAAACCCGGTCAGCTTCCTGATCGGGTTTGTTATTATATATTTGCAGTTGGACATTTTCTAATTTATCCTTTATATTACATATATGTCCGATTAATTATAAATTTGGATTCGACTCCGCACAGGAACGACACACTTCGTGTAAGAGAATTAATATTAGCTACTCCATAAAAGTTCATACAATGTATAGAATGCAAAAATCAACATTCATCCACATCCTGTTTTTCTCTACCCTTGTGATTTTATCATCGGTCGGGTGTGATGATTACAACATCGTAGAACCGCAGTTTGCAACTGAAGACGATTTTGATGATATCAGGGTATTTTACCGGGATGACCTGAAGCAGGCTCCTTACTTTATTGAATTTGCAATACCTGAAGATAGTCATGTTCGTGTTTCCATTTACAAAGGAAACGGTGATCTGGTCAAAAAACTCATTGATGATTATTTGTCACCAGGTCGATATGACGTTTGCTGGGATCTTACAGATAAAAATAATCAGCAGGTTGATGATGGATTATACTGTGTATCCCTGCAGACGGATAGGTTTTCAAAATCCATGTTTTTCAAACTCGAATCATAGGAATATATCTTGAATAATCGAATTAGATATTTAGTTTTATTTTTCATAATATTGTTTGGAACCGATTCGCAAGCTGGAATGAATCTTGGATTATCCACATCGGCTGGACTACCTCAGGGGTATCTGAATTGGTCTCTCAACGAGACCGTCTATGCAAGGTTCAGCAGTAAGCTGCCGTTTGACTGGGAATTAGCATCAACAGGATGCACTTCATTTAAGAATCACGAAATGGGAGGCGCTGTTGGATTTATCTCAGCTTCATTTTATATGCTGGGAAGGTATGATGTTAGTATTGCAGAATACGGGTTCAAACCTTTTATATCAGCAGGTTTGGGAGAGCATAATATCTATTCTCTGAATATCGGAGAAAACCCTGTTATATCAGGTATATCTAAACTCGGCAATCCATGGAGGTTTACGCTTAAAAGCCACCTGTTTGCAGGCTGTGATTATAAATTTGATTCAGGTTATTTCATCACCCTACATGGAAGAGCAACTTACCCAAGTGATATTATGTTTGATTCCGTTTATCTTGGTTTTGGCAAGGTAATTAGGTAAGTTAATATTTGAAAATCAAAATAATAAGAGAGCACTTAAAGGAAAAATGATACAAAAAGTTGTGAATATAGTAAGTTTAAAAGATTCTTCATCCGCTAAACGCGATCTGACTTACTGGTTGAGTAAATCACCCGAAGAGCGGGTATCGGCAGTCGATTTTTTAAGAAGGCAGTATTATGGAAATTCAGGCAGACTTCAAAAAGTTGTTAACATTATTCAACACACACGAGATTGAATATACAATCGTTGGTGGTTATGCTCTTGCTTTTCATGGAGCGCCTCGTTTTACAGGAGATCTCGATATTCACGTAAAGCCTGATATCGAAAACGCCAGGCGTGTGATTAAAGCCCTTGATGATTTTGGATTTAAGTCACTTGGTCTTACACCTGAGGATTTTAGTAATCCGGATAATGTGATTCAGTTAGGTTATCCACCGGTTAGAATTGATATAATAACGTCACTCTCAGGTGTCACTTCGGAAGAGGTATTTTTAGGCAGGATAAAAGATAAATACGGTGATATTACAGTCTATTACATTGGACGTGAACAGCTTATTGCCAATAAACGTGCAACCGGAAGAAAGAGAGATATTGCTGACCTGGAAGCGCTTGGAGAGGAATGATTAAGGAGTATTACTTTCTACAACTTTACTAACCGTATCCAGCGCCGCTTCCTTTAACAACCTTTCAGCATCTTTCTCAAGTAACGCGACGGAGATATAACCCTCAAGCTGCTCAGCGCTTACAGTTCCCTTGATCGGATCCATATAATAAATTCCTATTCCCTGTGGGCGGGGGAAGTCACGTACCGGTTCGTGAGCGGTGGCTTTGATCATAAAATCAGCCCAGATCGGCGCTGCGCCTGATGCGCCTGTGACGCCTGCCCGGTTCTTAAGTCTCATGGTTGTGAAATCGTCGAATCCTACCCAGACTACCGTTACTAAATACGGTGTCGCTCCGCAGAACCATGAGTCTCTGAAATCGCTTGATGTGCCTGTTTTACATGCTGCAATTCCTTTAAAACCGCGGTATTTAACGATGACTCCGGTTCCTCCTTCAATTACACCCGTCATCATGTTAAGCAGTTGATACACCGTTTCAGGAGCGAATCGGGATGCTTCAGCAGCAAGATGCTGGTAGAGTATCTGCCCGTCCCTGCTTTCAATACGCTTAACGAAATGAGGTTCCAGCGCATCACCTTCACGCGCCAGCGTCGAATACATATTCGCCAGTTCCAGCGGCGTCACGCCCTGAGCGCCAAGGCAAAGCGTAAGATGAGGTTCAAGATGAGTTGTAATACCCAGCGCTTTGGCAGTTTTAACCACCTTTTCCGGTCGAACTCTGTCGATAAGCTGCGCTGCTACGCTGTTGATCGATTTCATTAACGCCAGTTTCAAGGTTAACGGACCAAAATATCCCTTATCAAAGTTTTCCGGTTTCCAGGTTCGTTTGCTGTCAATTTTCAGATCAACCAGCGTGTCAATGACAATAGTTGCAGGATTTATATCGGGTTCCTCGAGCGCTGTTAAATAGGTTGCAGGCTTGAAAGATGATCCCGGCGGGCGCAGGGCTTTAATAGCGCGATTGTAAGGGCTTTCATTGTAGTTTCTACCTCCGACCAGAGCCACCACTCGTCCTGTCCCTACATCAATCGCAACCAGAGCGCCTTCGAGACGGCTCTGATTACCTTTCTTTTCAAGCAGACGATCTTCAAGCTCGTCAAGACCTTCCGAAAGTGTTTGCTCTGCTATTTCCTGCAACTGCGGATCGACGCCTATATTTATCCTTACTCCACCGTAATCAACAAGTTCAGATCCAATAGTTTGTTTTGACAGTTCAAGTGCATAGTCGATGACGAAGGATCCTCCAGATTTGCCTGTCTCAATATCAGCAAGCTTGATAGGCAAAGCAGCCAGACTATCAACTGCATTTTCTGAAATCATATCCTGCTCTGCCATTCGTCTGAGAATGGTTTTCTGACGTGCTTTGGCACGATCCAAATGATGAAAAGGATTCAACCATGACGGTGCGTTTGGCAGTCCTGCCAGAAGCGCTGCTTCGTGAATAGAGAGATCTGAAGCATGTTTACCAAAGTATGTCTGTGAAGCGCGCTCAACGCCGTAAGAGTATTGACCAAACGGAACAAGGTTACAATATGTTTCGAGAATTTCATCTTTTGAGAATCGATCCTCGATAGCCATCGCTGCCATTGCTTCGAGGATTTTCCGCGCCCATGATCGCTCGAAGGTAAAGAAGAAGTTTTTCGCTAACTGCTGAGTTATTGTGCTGCCTCCCGGAGCGCCTCCGAGACTGATAATATTCTGTAACAAAGCACGAACAGTTGCTATGTGGTCAATTCCGTGATGTTTGTAAAAACGTTTGTCTTCAACTGCTATGACCGCATTCAGGAAATTTGGCGAAATGCGGTTAATAGCAACGTATTCACGTCCTCCAGAAGCGCTTATTAACTCACCATTTCTTCCATAAATCTCAGTAACAGGAGAATAGGCAAGCAGCCTGAGATCATCGGGAAGTCGTGGGATCTGTGACGCCAGCGAAAGTATCACCAAAAAGACGATAATGAAACAAAGTAGAATAAAGACGCTGAGTATGTAAAGGATTTTTTTCATCGTACAGACTCTGGTATGCGTTTCAAACTGGTATCCGCTGATGTAGAGTCTGTGTTTAAAGTATCAGTAACAACAGAATCTGTTTCTTTAGTAAGTAACTGTGTCAGAGGTAAAAGGTAATTACTTGGAACAGGCAGTATTGTGACTACAGGTGAGTTACCAATTCGTGATTCAAACGCTATTAAAGAAAATCCATCCGTATCCTGCATTTCGGCAATGGCTGTGTTTATTATAGGTCTTGGCAAGCGCAGCATAAACTCCTGATCGGAAACTATTCGTTTACGATCAGATTCCAGCAAGTTGCTCAAAGCTTCAAAGAATTCTGGAGCCGGTATTATTTTTTCGTTAAATAAAGGAAAATCGGACAGCCTTCCATCAGATTTTTGACCGTACATAGCTGCCGCTTTGCGCAGAGCGGAGGAAACACTTATATTCTCCAACACTCGGTTGCGCGCATCAACGAGAAAAGCTGTGATATTTCCTCGCCTTCTCCAAACAGAAGTACGAACCCACTTACCTTCGTTGAAAAGGTTCACAAGACTTGATGTTTCAATGACAGAATTCCTCAATCCGACTGGCAGCGTCAGAAACAGATTGACGAACTTGTCGGGAGAAATGGGCACTCCTTCACCATCCGGTATGACGTTAAACAGCTCGCTGAAGTTGGAAACAAGCTCGGCTTGCGAGCGAAGTTTTGAAGAGGAGGTAGCTTTTTCATCGAGTATTTTAGCGGCTTCCTGAGCGCTGCGCTGCATATCCCACGATCTACCCCATGCTTCGCGATTTTTGTTGCGATCATTAAGATAATGCCCGACAGTTTTCTCTACAAAATTGACCTTATATTCGATTATAGCGAGTATTATTACAATCACGAGAAACGAGATCGGTATCCAAATTACCGAAAAAACACTGCTTATTTCAGCAAGTGATTCGGGTTCTTTTCTGCGGATGCGCGGCGACGTATCAGCCCTCGTTCAGGTAGGGTTTGAACAGATTTTCTATGTCTTTTTTAGGCATAGCGCCAATAGATTCCACAACTTTTTCACCATCCTTGAAAACCAACATGGTTGGTATAGAGCTTATACCGTATTTCATAGCCCATTCTTTATAGTCATCAACGTTCACTTTGCATACCTTTAGTTTGCCTTTATATTCAGTCGCAATCTCTTCCATGATTGGTCCAACGAAACGGCATGGTCCGCACCAGGGAGCCCAGAAATCAACGACGACGGGAATATCGGATTTAATTACTTGCGTTTCAAACTCAGCGTCTGAAATCTCAATGTAGTCAGGCATGGTTATCCTTTCGGTATATTGTTAAATTTAATTACTTCCCAATTTCCTTCAACATTCCTTCAGCTCGTTTTTTTGCTTTCGCATCCTGTTCGTCTCTAAGTGGAAGCGAAAGAGCTGCTTCGAGCATCTTCCTTGCAGCGGTATTATCTTTTTTATTTTCGAACAGATAATCAGCATACTCAACCCGGCATTGAATCATATTTCCGCCTGAGACTTCAAGCGCACGGTCAAAGTAATAACTAATTGAGTCTTCGTTAGCCCAGCCAAGTCCCAATGCTGAGCGCACAAAACCGGGTTTTTCGATTAGTTTTTTATGAGTACGTCCAATGACGTATAACGCTATAGGAACAGAATCTGCCAAAGCCACAGCATTCAGTGCTGCTGTGTGTACAGTTTTTACCAATCCGACTGACTTGAACACACCCTTGAATAATGCCACCCGCCCACATGCAACAGCGAGCGTCTGCTGTGCAAGCGCATTACGAGGATCAAGATTCACCGCATTTTGAGCTTCATTCATGGCTTTTTCGTAAAGTATTAGAGCGGCATCGTCTGAGAGATTCTCACCTTTATCAATGTGCGAACGAGCTAATCGCCACAGTGTTTCAGCATCTGTTTTCCCTGAAGCATCCAACACAACAATAGCCTTATCATAAAGCCAGGCATCGCTGTAATAGTCAGCTTTCAGGAGGGGATCATCAGTTGCCTGAACGAGGCTGTCTGCAAGATTTGGATCAAGTCTGGATTCAGTGTATGCATCAATACTCAGAAATAGAATAGCGCATACCACAGGAAATGTTATCGTTTTTTTCATTTCTAATTTTTTATAATTAACGGGACTTCACCATCAAGTAGCGCCGAAGCTGATGACAACTTCTGAGGTTTTTCAAGCAGACCACATCTCGGTAGTAAAATTGCCCTGGCATAATATGTTAAAGCATTCTGAAATCTTGTATCTTTAACTCTTAGCCATCTTACTGAACATTTTTCTCGCAAAAATTTCTTAGCGTCGTCAACATCTATACAGATTTTCTTTTCTATTAATTCTCTCTTTAAACTCTTCTCTGCAAAACCGCCCATCAGGAGCCCTGAACTAATTCTTACTTTGATGTTATCCGTCCACTCAACCCAGTAAGGGATCTCATATTCATCAGTTATTTTAGTGATCAGGTAAACACCAGATTTGGGTGGCAGATCACCAGGCATAAGATCACAGAACTTGACAGAATATTTATTACATAATTCCACCAAAGCATTAAACAATTTCTTTTGCCAATCCGGTTGATTAATTATCATCGGAATTTTCCAATCTAATCTTCATTGCAGATAAAACCTCGTAGCGCTGTCCAGGCAGCAGTACGGGGACTTGCGAGATATGTAGAACCCAACCCCTGTTTGCCTTTGAAGTTTCTATTTGATGTTGAAAGCTGAACTTCGCCCTTGCCTGTCATACCAATTTGTCCCGATGCGCATCCACCGCAGCCAGGGTGAGTAACAATCGCTCCCGCTTTAACAAGGTCTGAGATTGTGCCATCCGCGATAATTCGTTCATACACTTCGCGTGTGGCAGGTACAATTTTTAACATGACGCCTTCTTTTATTCTCTTTCCCGACAGAATATCAGCAACTGCTCGCAGATCTTCCCAGCGACCATTAGTACAGGATCCGACAAATACACTGTCAACCTTAACATCGGAGAATTTGTTGGCTGGTTTAGCGCCATTCGGATCCGGTGGAGGAGTGACCATTGGAGCAAGATTAGAGACATCGTATTTATATTCAGCTTCATAGACTTCATCTATATCGGCAGCAGGCTGATTTACCTGCCTGTTAAATCTATCTTTGTAAAACTTTTCAACCAAGGGTGAAGGTGGTAAAAAAAATGTAATAGCGCCTGCTTCGGTTGCAAGTGAGCAAAGCGTAATTCTGCCGGCAAGATCAAGTCCGGTTACTGCTTCACCATATATTTCAACAGCTCGTCCCAGTGTCTTAGTTGTGCCAAGTTCTCCAAGCAGAAAAAGCGACAAATCTTTAGAAGTTGTGCGTGGTTGCAGTTTTCCTTCGAGCGTTACTTTGACTGTCGAAGGAGTTTCAAACCAGGCGCGACCAGAACGGAACACATAAGCAATATCCATATCACCCATTCCCTGTCCGAAGCAACCGACTGCCGCGAGTATATTGAAATGGCTGTCTGTGCCAACAGCGGTTTCTCCGGGCGATACAAGTCCCTTCTCCATGGCAACATGAGTACCGATACCGGAATCTACATCGTATATCGGAATTCCCCATTTACGCCCGAATAATCTGCAACGGTGTTGATTATCGGCGTATCCGGTTGTGTTAGCGGGAGCGTTTGTATCGAATGTAAAAAATGTACATTTCGGATCTGCTACAGGATTTTCAGGGAAATTCTTTTCTAACTGTCCGACAACATTTGGTCCGCCAAAATCCCTCGCTGAACGATAGTCAACATCAATCCAGACCGTATCTCCCGCCTGTACCTTTGTATTTCCTGCATGGTCGGAAAATATTTTTTCTATGATTGTCAATCTAACATCTCTTAATTAAATCAGTTTGTCCAGTGTCATTGTTGAATAAAATGATTAATCGTTAAGATAACAGCTTAACTTCCGATATGCAACATAATCAGAGTAAAGAAATGTCTATAATGTGCCGATAAGTTAAGAGGAAGTGCATTCGGTTTGGCAACAATCCCCAGGTTAGTTTGAGGATTTGTACTTGACCGTAACTTAAAAGCGCGGATGGTGGAATGAGCCATGTTGCAGATAACCAAGCAGAGCGGCTATTTACCATCGGACAGGTAACCGCTTTGACCGGTGTCGGAAGATCAACACTTAGGCACTGGGAGCGTGAGTTCCATGAATTTCTTGACAGCGTTAGAACCGACGGCAATCAGCGTAGATTTACACCGGATGCCGTGGATCGAATTGAGAGAATCAGAGAGCTGGTCGAGGATCATGGATTAACTTTACGCGGTGTTAAGAAGAGACTTGATACTCTTCAAGAGTCCGAAAAGGAGAATCCCTTGCCGCAGAAGGTGGAATCAGGGGAGACTTCGGAACAGTTCAAAATACTTGCCGATCTCATGTCAGATCATATCATGAAACGGCTTTTTGGAACTAATCGTAACAACTAATTTCGGAGCGATTCGGGTGTGCGGACGGTCTCCGTCCGTCGCCCGATAAGCCCGGAGTTTATCGAAAAATATCGATGCAGTTGCATTCGAGTGTTGAACTGTATCGTTTAATATATAGAAGAGTACTTTAACTTTTCATTAACCTGAATTTATGTTGGAATATTTTTAAATTTCCGACAGATTGATCTGAAACCTGAAGAACGGCCCCGAGGTCTATTCGTAGAACCCTCTTGCAACGGGGCCGTAGGTTATTGCCGGGATGACAAAAACAGTCATCCCGGTTTCAGTTTTGAATATAGCGATTAAGTAATGAGCGCTGTAAAAAGTTCCGCTTGACAGCTTATGGATTAAGAATTTCTCAATAAAAGGTTGACTTTTTGATCATAATGTTGTATATTGCCGCCAAGTGTATGTAAAATTTGCGTCACATCGTCACAGAATCGGCGGAAAGCCTTGCCCAGTAAGGGTTAGAGGGTGTGACGGAAATGTGATTTTGTGTGACGGAAAACTAAACACAGAGCACACAGAGATCACAGAGATTTTCAATTAAATTGAATTATAGTTACGTATTACAAGATTTATTCACAGCGGAACAGATTAAGCAGATTGAACTGCTCCCCCTTTTTGAAAGAGCCTGTCCCTGCGAAGGCAGGGAGGGAATTAAAGGGGGATTTAATTATACTCTAAGAACGACAAACAAGAATGTTTGTCCTACTGACAACTCTCACCGGACGAGGACAAGTTTTCGTGATTGGCTGAAGCCTCCTGCATCCAACCGCAAAAAATACAATCCCGACGACAGGTCACCAGATGTCAGCGTTGCTGTGTGGTAGCCTGCCTGTTTGTATCCTTCGAATAGTGTTATAATCTCCCTTCCCGATAAGTCATAGAGCGCCAACCGCGTAGGGGCTGCTTCAGCAAGCCCGTAAGTGATTGTTGTAGTGGAGTTGAAGGGATTGGGATATACACCCAAAACGCTGAAAGAAGTTGGGAGCGCCAATTCGTCCTCAATAGAACTAACATTGTTAATGATGATAGTTGGCTCGAAGACAGCCATCAAATCACCATCTGATACTATAAACGCAGGATGATAGATACCAGCATCCTCTAGATTTGTATGCCAAGTAAAGCTACCAGTACCATTGCCCAAATCGATGAATCTTGCTCTATCAGGAATTTCACCGCGGTCAATCTCGATTGTCAGATCGTCATCGTTAGGATCTTCGGCAATCACATGAAATTCAATGCTCTGACCTTCATCAACCTCTAAGGTATCTTCCGGTGTTTCAGTCCATTCTGGCGCCTCATTAGCATCATCTACAACAATTGTCATGTTAAACGTGTCAGTCAAATCACCATCTGAAACTACAAAAGTTGCAAAGTATTCACCCGCATCTTCGTCGGATGTTTGCCACCTAAAATCACCAGTACCGTTTTCGTTATCAGTGAATTCTGCATCATCTGGTAAATTGTCAGAGTTCATTATAAGAGTCAACTCATCATCATTAGGATCTTCAGCTTGAAGATTGAATTCAACAAGATCACACTCATCAACACTAAGCCTGTTGTTGGGCGTTTCAGTCCATTCCGGCGCCTGATTGTTTATTGCTCTTTCACAGTCGTATATTGATAAATTATTACCATCAGCCAAGTAAATCACATTTCCATCATTGGCAAGACGCCTTGCTTCCCCTGGAGTATCGTAGTATCCAAGTTCCACTGGGTTTTCAAAATCGGACATATCAATTACCCTTAATCCATCTTCACCGTCTGCAATATAGACGTAATTACCAGAAACACCTAAACCAAATGCAGTACCTTCTGTATTAAAAGAGCATACTTCTTCGTCCCATAAATCACTATTAAAAACTAAAATACCAGCATTTCCATCTGCAAGGTAAATGTGATCTCCACGTTTTACTAATCCATAAGCTAAATGATGAGTTTCCACAGAATTAACCTCACTCATGGTACTCAATCGAAACCAAACTACACCATTTCCATAATCAGCAATATAACCATAGTTATCGTCTCCAATATCGATATCTCTGGCATCGCCGGGAGTATCAATGAAACCATTCCGATCCAGTTCCGTTGGATTTTCAGGATCTGTAATGTCAATCTTGCGAACTCCAGATGGTCCATCCGCGACATAAGCATAATCACCCCAGATAACAACGCTATGTGCTCTTCCAGGTGTATCAAAGTAGCCGACTTCATCGGGATTCTCAGGATCAGTAACGTCAATGATTCGTAAACCATCTCTAAAGTCTGCCACATAAGCATAGTCGCCCACAACAGTTACGCCTTTTGCGTCACCGGAAGTATTGTATGAACCAATGACTTCAAGATTCCCTGGATCAGAACAATCAACTATTATAAGCCCATCGACGCCTGCAGCCAGAAAAGCAAATTCATCCTGAATAGCAACATCATTCACATCATCCCAATCCTCTATCCGTCCGAGTAATTCTACCCCCTGTCTTTCAACATCATCAGCGCCTCCACTACCAGACAAATCAATCGTTACTTCCCTTTCATCCGGGTCATTTGATTCGATAGTAACAGAACCATTGAAGTCTCCCTCTTCTTCTGGAGCGAAAGTGACTGTGATATCTCTATCATCATCAGGCTCAAGGGTAAACTCTCTATTGAAATCGGTATCGAAATATTCACCTTCAACCGAAATATCGGATACAATCAGATCTTCACGACCCCTATTCGTTATTGTAAAAGTTCGATCACGTTGTTGATCGACAAACACGTTACCGAAATCTATTGCATCACGTGAAAGATGAATGTCCGGTTCCTGTTCAGGGTATTCACCGTTCGCTCGAATGAGCAAATCACCATCTAGCACTTCCCATTCATTATGATCTGTATCAATATCCTCTCCCTCAAACACAAAACTTCTATCGGTATCCGTCTCATCATCGAATAGATTCCACCACCCATACGGAACATCCAAATCATAATTAATCTTGAAATCATCAAGATATGCATCATCCATAATGGTGTTATTAAAGCAAAGCCACCAGAACATATTGACCGAACCTCCAGTGAACAAATCGTTGCCATCAATAATCTCCTCGTCATCCATCCATGCGGTAAAGGTTCCGTCATCTGAATCGAACAATATTCGTATTGAGAACCATTCCTCATCAGGATACCTACCATCTGCATACACATACTCGTCACCATTGTTTGTTATAATCCGGTTATCATCTTCAAATTGAATGAGGAATTCTAAGTCATCTCCACTATAAGCGCGGAATCCGAACGAACCATCATCGCTTAACCAAAGCCAGAACTCAATCATTCCAGCTTCAATTTCATCGCTTTCATATTGTAAAAGACAATAGTCACCTTCTTCGTCACGGGAATCATGGAATTGGACACTTTGATCTTCACTGTATGCTTCATCATCTGTCACAGCCACCCAAGATCTTCCGTCTTCGACATAACTCCACTCATCACCTGATGGTGGTTCGTCCAAGTCGTAATTCTCAAAATCATCAACAATATCCCATCGATTCAAACCCGTGTAGGTTCCACCTGGCGCTGGTCCGTAGAGAATGCTGAAATGTACTCCTTCCTCAAATACGATCCAATCATCTTCAGGAATCTCAACGAATTGCCAGTTTTCGTCTATATCATCAGTATTCCAATCGTCAAGACTCTCGATCTCTGTTTCCCACAAGATGTTCTGTAGGTCGTGTGTATTCTGGTCTTCGCTGTATACGATAATAGTACATGGTTCATTATCATTGTTACCCGGATTGTGAGGCATAATGCTTATACCTTGGAGTGTGAACTCCGTTTCTGTTGTGAAGGTTACTCGCGACCAAGTATTCTCTGGATTCCTGAGCCATACTGGTTCTCCATCATCGTATGAAATCCAGTCATCAAAGGGATCGTCACGTTTTGGCAACCTGTTTCCTGATTTAGTCGGTATCTTGTTTTGTTTGAATCGAGTTTCATTATTGAAGAGGAGAACCCTCCCTTGGTCAAGTGTAACGGTCGGCTGTAATTCTCTTTTGATGTAATTTGGAGTTTTCTTTGGTTCGAGTCGGAAGTATCCATTAGTATCAACTGATGGACAATCAATCTTATCCCCAATTTTACCAGCCTTGAGGGTCATGTTTGCAGCTTCATGATGCTGGTTATTATCAGCAGCGTTGATAGAGGAAATTGAAAAGATTGAAAAACATGTAACTGTTACAAAAAGTAAAACTAAATAATAGCGCTTCATGATAACTCCTTGAATTTTAAATATTAAGTTAAAAAGTCTCGTTGACATCGTGTACAGTATTGTTTATTTGTCACACAATAGCGATGATACCGCCTTAGAGTGCGATGATGTTTTTACTACTATTCCAGCGTAATATACAACACAACAAGCCAAAATGCAATCTATATCCTGCTATTACGTTTTACACTTACACCGACAAACAAGAATGTTTGTCCTACTTTTGTTCAATCGCCGATAGGAATATAGACGGATGACATGGGCTATTTCTTTTCCGTGTTTCATTATTTGTAGACTTTCCTTAATAAATTCAGTTTATTTACCTTTCTTAACCATCCCGCATACTTCTAATAGCAGCGCTAAAAAGTGTTTTCGCATTCAGTTGTGCTGTTAAAAACCTGCAAGGTTACTCTTCGTTATAACAATGACTTAAGTGTCATGTGAGGACACATGACACCACTATTTTGTCATCCGCATACATTCTGAAGCAGGATATTTATAGCAAGTTCAGTTTATCTTAATATAGTAATAATTTCAGCACAGGCAAGATAAACTGAAGGTTTATTGATTCGTGATTCTGGATTCGTGATTCTGGATTCCGGTTTTCACCGGAATGACACACTCTAACCACAGATTGCGCAGATTAAACAGATTGTTTTAGTGTCATAGTACCGTAGTTTCGTAGTGTCGGGGTGTCGTTGTAAAGTTTATACTCTCTCAGTAAAGAAACACGGGCAAGCAAGTAGCCCGTGATACCCACAGATTCTGATCGTATTAGTTCAACCCTTTCAGGGTTGTTAGATTGGTAGAATATTATTCCGCCGGTTTGCACCGAC
>JAIPJL010000037.1 GCA_021734165.1 bacterium
GAAATTCTGTTCCCCGTCATTTTCCCACCAGGTGATTTTATGAGAATATACTGCAGCTCCGAGTACATCTATATCACCGTCATCGTCAATATCTGTTGCATAAACACTGTATGCACCAAAATAATCATCAGATATTATATGCTCAGTGAAGTCTTGATCACCATCGTTTTCCCACCAGGTAATTTTCTCTGTTTGCCAGGAGACTCCAAGTACGTCTATATCATCGTCACTATCAATATCTGCAGCATAAACAGAAGTTGTCAAAACGTAATTATCTGCGATAGTATGTTTAGTAAAGTTCTGTTCACCATCGTTTTCCCACCAGGTAATTTCATAGGCGTTTGAAGCGGCTCCGAGTATGTCCATATCACCATCGCTGTTAACATCTGCAGCATAAACACATAAAGCATAATCAAAATCGTCAGCTATGATATGCTCGGTGAACTCGATCTGTGCAAAGCAGACCGGCATAGACAAGGAAATGATTGCGAATGTTAAAAAGCAACACTTGAAAAAATCGGACTTGAATTTCATTTTTCTCTCCTAATTTAACATACGGTATTGTGACAAAGTTGCAGAGCGAGAACAAATTAACTGAAGTGTATTGAAAGCGTGTCATTCCAGTGAAAACCGGAATCCATAATATTAATATTATTAAGTACTTAGCTTGTTAAGTTACTATGTTATAAAGTCAGGCGTGGTCATATAATCCATTGGGGACCATCCCATCTCAGACGGCTACTTGTCGAAGCTGCCTGGGTATGGATTTTGAAAGATGAAAATGCATGGTTGCGCTATCTTTCAAAATTCAAAACTCAGAATTCAACATTTTCCCACGCCAAAATCCTAAAGCCCAAAGCCTATTTCTACCCATCCTTGCCTTTATAACTCTTCTTCACCAGACTATTAAGATACGCTTTCGGATCCGTAATAACCTTGCTTGTTATTGTAAATCGCGTTTTATCAACAAGTTTCAAACCATATTCATAATCAGCGAGAGACTCTTGAAGAAAACCCTTCAGTTTAATCCCCTTCTCTGACGCAATGCTCACAGCCGCTTTAATCGCGCCTGATGAGAATTCCAGCTTAATTCCGGTTTGTTTGGTGAAATTCGTAGCGAAGCTCTCAAATGTATGCTTTTGGATAAGTTCATCGAGGAAGGTTTCAGGATCGTTTAGTAATTCCAGTGAGATATGCAGTTTCTTAATATCAGTTGAAGGCAGCGACCGCTCGAAGGGCATCAGGTGTTTTTCAACAATACTAACTAAACCGCGTGCGCCAATGCTGAGTTTGTGTGCCTCTGAAGCAAACAAATGCAGTACTTCGTCGTCAAATGTCAGTTTAATGCCATAAGCGATAAAATCACGCTTCTTGCCCTGAATAACGGCGCTGTTTGGGCTGCTTAATATCTGATACAATCCATTCTCATCAAGGTTATTCAAATAGGTTACAACTGGAACCCGTCCAACAAATTCAGACTCAAAACCATAATCTATCAAATCCTGTGCGTGCATTTTAGCGAGAAGGTCTTCCACGTCCTCTGTCGAAGTCATCTTGACGCCGGTGAATCCCATTCCGCCACGCTTCAATCTTTTCGATATAATCTCAGGCAATCCGGTAAAAGCGCCGGACATTACAAAAAGGATGTTTTTAGTGTTGATCTTCTTTCTTACAGCCTTGCCCGTGCGCTGGGTTTCAATCACTGCCTCCATCTGACTGGCAAGGTCGTGTGGGACTTTCATGTCAACTTCAGTTTCTTCCATCAGTTTTAGCAGGTTGCGCTGCACACCGCTACGTGAGACGTCGGGACCGTACCAACTTCCACTTGAAGCGGTCTTGTCGATCTCGTCGATGTATATGATACCGCACTCTGCTAACTTAATATTACCATCCACCTGATACACCAATTCACGCACAAGGTCTTCCACGTCACCACCGACATAACCGGTTTCTGAAAACTTCGTCGCATCTCCCTTAACAAACGGCACATGCAGTTTATCAGCCATCAGTTTGATCAGATAAGTTTTACCAACGCCTGTCGGTCCTATCAGCAGCATATTCGATTTAACATCACCGAGGATACGTTTTAGCTGGGTATTTTCGCGCTCAAGGTTCATCCTGTGAAAGTGTGTACAGATCTTGGTAGCGACTATTTCTACTGTCCGTGACTGCTCCACAACATAGCTATTCAGATAATCAATCAGCTCTTCCGGTGTAATATCGAAACGCACATCTTCAACTTTATTAGAGGTTGCTTTGCCTTCCGGTGTTTTTCCAACCTCATCAGCGTCAGGGATCATCTGTTCTTTGATGATCTCCTGAAAATGGCTGTCCATAGTATATTTTCTTTTATCTTCACTCATTATTTTTCCGTTAAATTCCTATTTTCTCTCTTCATCCATTCGTTTTAAAAGATCGCTTGCTTCACGCAATCTGCGTCTTTCCCAGGATGTGAGATTTTCCAAACCGACTTCATTGATCTTATCTAACAGATCATCGACTTCCTGCCTGAGGTTATCCTCGGCGTCTTCTTCTTTTTTAACCTTTTTAATCTCTCGCTCGCGCTGGACGCCTTTAGCTTTACGCGCTCCCCATCTTAGGAAATTGTCTTTTTGCAGGTAAATGAGACCTATAACCATACCGCCAAGATGAACAAGATGAGCAATCGGGCTGCTTCCCGGACTTAGTGAAGCCATAAATTCAAAAATACCAAAGAATAACACCAGATATTTCGCTTTAACCGGAACTAATCCCCAGATGTAAATCTGATTGTTCGGGAAAAGGATGGCATAAGCGGCTAATAATCCATAAACAGCCCCCGAAGCGCCAATTATCGGCACAGCCATCTGAGGCGTCAATACGCAGTTGGATAAAGCCGCTCCTACACCGGTCAGAAAATAGTACTTCATAAACTGCTTTGTGCCCCAGACCGATTCAAGAGTACTTCCAAACATCCATAAAGCCAGCATATTAAACAGCAGATGAGTAAATCCGCCATGCAGAAACATATATGTAACGGGCTGCCAAAGCGTCAGTTTACTCCAGAAAATGGCAGGTGTGAGTCCGAAGAGGTAGATTATTCTCGACTCATCAACCATTTGCAGAAGATACACTACTACATTAGCGATCAGCAGTCCTTTGACGCCCGGCGTCAGCATTCCTCCTAACCTTGCGCCGGACATCCTGTAATTACGATAACCCATTCATTTTACCTTAAAAATTCACATCCATATAATATACATCAATTCAAACCGATTACAAAATCACGAAATAAGCCTGCGTCAAAAAAATCTACATTGACTTTTATTCCTTTACAGTATTAATCAGGTTTTACGAGTTCTTAACGGGATTGTAGTGTTTTCTGGATTTTGAATTAAAAAAGAATTCTTTCTTATGTATAGAAATCTCATTTTTATACACTGGTTCCTATAATGCTTCAAATTAAGGAAAGAACTGTTTGATTTTAAGAGGTAAAAATCTGTTTTAATCATTGGTAAACACATTTTTACTGCCTAATCATTGCTTCTAAATACGTTTTCCATTATTTTCCGATTAGCTTTAATTTGAATTCTTTCCCATAATAGAGTCGGTTTCCGCAAATTTTCAGGAAAAAAATGAAATTCTTATATTTTTACACTCTCGTACTTTTGTACTTTCTAACTTGTTTTCCACTCCTTGCATCCGATGTCCAGGATAAAATAAAGGAACGCGAGGTCAAACAATCCGCTCAGTACCGCTACGGTGAAGGGATAGACGCTGATCCAGCCAAAGCCGAAGAAGCTGCCATGCGGGATTTGTCTCAAAAGATATATGTGTCGCTGTCAACATCGACCGAGCAGGCGGTTACTGAAACCGAAACTGCTATCGGCAGTGACTACGAACAAGTGACTAAAACTTACTCCGCCCTTTGCCTGCAGAACCTTGGCAAGTTGCTGTTTACTGAGAAAGGCAAGACCCGCGTCATCGCTTACATCGACACAGCCAGCCTGTCCAAATCCTTTGAAACTGCCAAACAGAAGGTGAGGGATATGGTTTCTTTGGCGCAGAAGGCTGAGTCGGAAGGTCGTATCGGTGACGCGCTGCGAGGATATTACTGGGCATATTTGCTGACACACACCTGCTTTGGTGAACTTGACCTTAACTTTGAAGGAATCAACATCAGCGACGCACAGCTTGCGCTTGCTGAAAAGCTCAAAGCTGTAGCGAAAGGACTCTCCCCCAAATCAGAATCCTGTACACGAACCGCAGGGAGTGTCGAAGCTCCGGTGATGTTCTACTATAACGATAAACCCGTCCAAAACCTCGACTTCAGCTATTACTGTGGCGAGATGACGGACTACGGCTGCGTGTCCGATGGTAATGCAGCATATATCACCCTGTACTTTGAACCTACCAATCGCCGACATAAGCTCCCGCTGGGAATCGAATATGCTTATGCAGGCGCTGAGATGCGCTGCAATCCGGAGATAGAGAACCTTTATCGTATCTTCGGAGATAAAACCTTCGATCTGTTTGTCGATGTAGAATTGTACCTGCCTTGGATCGCTGAGGAAGCCGCTCCAAAGCATCCTGAACCCGCAGCCTTGCCTAAGCCTGCCTTGCGGAACTGGTCGGTAACAATACAGGTGCTTTCAGATATAACGGATCGACACGAATTTGATAAAGCGCTGTCCGATTATTATCAATCGGGACGGTTGAGTATCACGCCGAATATATGCCATTTGCCAAAGAACAACAATATCTACGTTGCTCTACTTGACTCTAAGCAGTTAGCAGCGTTATTATATTATGATGGAGTCAAATACACCAACGTCCGCACCGGCAGAGAATATGCCGACTACTTAGACGCATTCAAGGGAGAAGCGATGGTCATCTGGATAGGAGAACCGAAGGAATGAACTTGTCGCTGAAGAGATGGCAGACAGGAATGTCTGTCCTACTATTACTATTAATAACTTTCACACTTCTGCAAGCGCAGCAGCTTCAGCAGATGGAATTTGAGGAGCTGAAAGCCGACAACGTCATCCTTGATGATGCCAGCCGGTCTTTGCTGATAGTAGAAAGCACCATACCGAAACTGATGTTTCACAGCAACCGCGGGATCAAGCCTAATGCCGTCAGTGAGGAAAAACCCGGTCTGTGGCACGTATATCTTGAACCCGGAGTGCAGCTTGTGACGATTATGGCAGACGGCTACCTTGATATCGAACTGGGCAGGCATAACTATCAACCAAGGGGAGCAAGGAAGATCAGAGTCACCGGTGAACAACCAAAGGGCGTTGGCAGCCTGCATATTGAGACCACACCCTCTGGAGCAACCGTTTCCTTCAACAACCTGCCTGTCCCTGGTTCGACGCCGTTAACCTTAACCGATCAACCCACAGGAACACATTTCATCCGCATTGAGAAGGACGGTTATGTCTCGCTAGAAGAGACTGTTACCATCGAAAAGGATAAAACTGTTACAAAGACTTTTTCCCTGCAGAAAGAATATGCCGGTTTGAAGGTTACCAGCGATCCACCAGGCGCTGTTGTTTTCCTTGATGGTGACAGGTTAGGCACGACTCCGCTTGAGCTGAACGACCTTACTCCTGGTGAAGGAATGCTGACAGTTTCAAATAATGGCTTTGAACCCAATACACAATTGATTAGGCTAACTAGCGATAAAATACAATCAATCAGTGTATTTTTAATTAAACAAACTGGATCTATTGAAGTTACAACTGCTCCCACCGGAGCTGAAGTGTTCCTTGACGAGAAATCCATAGGCGTATTTACAGGTACACCTATCTACAAAGAGAAACAAGAATTAGGCAAGCATACAGTACGTGCTGTGCTTGAAGGATTTGATGATGCAACAGAAACTTTCACAATCAATTATAATAAAACTTGTAAGGTTCGACTTCAACTTGTAGCAAAACCAGGTGCTTTGTTCGTAGTGACGTCACCAGATGGCGCTTCTATTATACTAGATAGTCAAGATACAGGCGAGAAGAGTCCTTCAAAAATTAGCGATCTGACTTCTGGACAACATGAACTTACACTTAGACTTGAAGGATATGCAACCTTGAAACAAACTGTCTCAGTACCCGCAGGTGGAACAGAAACAGTTACATATAGCATGAAAGAAAAAGATCAGGAATCATCTACTGAGGTCGAAACCGAAGAAAATAAAAAAGATGTCAAACAGAAAGTCAAATTTAGGATATCTGAGATCAACTATGGTTTACTAGCAGGATTAAATGTTGCTACTTTCTTTTCCGGCAGAAGTGATATTAAACCTTTTTGGGGTTATTGCTACGGTGTTTTTTCAGAAATGTCAACTAATCGATACTTTTCGATCCAAGCGGAATTGTTCTATACACTGAAAGGGAATCTTGATGGCTATCAGGAAATGCGGTTACCATACTTTGGGATAGCGACTATTGTCAATTATATTCCATCGAATCATAGATCAGCGACAAAATTATATTTTGGAATGAGCATCTGTAAAAATATTGATTCAGAGGTTAGATATGTCTACGTTTCTTCTCAGAGAGAGGATGGATGGTCAGATTATCCCATATCCACAAAACCGGAGTTCAGTCTGCTAATTGGTGTGAATCCACAACTTCCTCATGGATTTGATTTAGATCTACGCTTAACTTTGGGAAGGACAAATATCAGATCCCAATTAGAGCCTCCTCGTGAGGAAAATGTAAAGAATTTTCTTTTTTCATTGATATTGAAATACAAGATTTTATAAATAGAAATGAACCTGTCGCATATTCCGTTGCTGGTTTTCGCCTTGCGAGGGATGCAGAATAAGGATTTAAAGTTACTTAAATTCACGTGGATAAAGCGGGTTAGGCAGCTCGGAGTTCAGAGTTCAACCTTTAGGTTGCAAAAAACACACTGAAGAGTCTGTCCGATAGTGCTAAAAGCGCTTGGGGAAGCATCATCCCAGCGAAAGCTGGGATCCAGTAAAGTCTTAATAAATAAATCATTATCTGGATTCCAACTTCCGTTGGAACGATGCGTTGCGAGATTTACGCTATTATCGGACAGACTCTGAAGCATGAACTCTGAACTTACACGCTAAAGTGTGAACACGAAGTGACGATAATTTTCGCTGTCCGGATTCTTTCCCTTATACTATGACGCGACTTGACTTTTATAGATAAATGTTGTATATTGTCACTATATTACAAACCAAACTTTCGACTTTTGACTTTCAGACTTTCTTATTTATCCGTAACTCATAATTATAATTTGTAATTCTTAATTCTTAATTCCTAATTCGTAATTGTTCTGTCACGTTTCGTCACCTTTCCGTCACACCATCTATCCCTTACCCTGTAAGGCTTTCCGGCGATTCTGTGACGATGTGACGATAATTCTGCTACTGTGCGCAAGGTAAGTCGAAAATCAACATTACGGTTCGTTATTGCTGATTTGTGCAATCTATAAATTGAATTGGACAGCAGTTATACAAAATAAAAACGCTCGCTAATCTCCATCTCGCTCCGGTCTGTTCCAAATGAGTCTTGTTAAACCTGCTGGTGTGCCTATCCAGAGCGAATCCGCTTCAAGCGCGAGAGATTGGATTAGGTCATGTGGAAGACCTTCTTTCTTCCCAAATTCAAGCCTTCTGCTGCTGTGATGGTCGTAGCGAATTAATCCACCTGTTGTACCTATCCACAAGTATTTTCCATTTCCGGCTAATGCAGTTGCGTTTTTGCATTCCAAATAACCATGGTAGCCAAAGTGGGCAGCATCCGTTCCGTTTTCTAAATCAATTGACCTTACTCCGCTTTGCGATGCAATCCATATCTTATCGTCCACAATTGTAGCTGCCCTGCAGAGTTCATCACCAAGTTCTAATACTTCTGCCTCTTTTTCAGGTGTTCTCGCAACCGGAATACGAAAAGCGCCCAATTCACCTATCACCCAAAGGCTTTTTGAATCTGTAACAATGTCATTAGTATTAAAACCTATCGCTGTTTCATAACTTATCTGCCAAACCGGACCGTTGGGAAGTGTATAGCGGTTTAAACCATTGTCGCTTCCGACCAAAAGAAAACCACCACCTAAGGTTAAAGTCTTGAGATTATTACTTTTAAAACCGTCGAAGTGATCGAGCATTTTCCATTTATCGATTGAAATATCATAACGTGCAAGACCCATATCCGTGGCGAAGAATATATTATTCTTAATAATCAGGACGTCTCTTGCGCTGTGTGAATCAAGTCCAACAATTAATTTGGAATTGTAACTGCTCCAGTTTCCCTGTCTGCGATTAAATGTCGAAAACCCGGAGATTTGGTGGGTATTAATCCCACATGTCCAGATCTTCCCGTCATCTGAAAATGCCATAGCCTTCACATCACTGCCGGAAGGTCCAAGCTGTAAAACATCAAATCTCTTCTGCATCTCACTTACAACCGCCAATCCAAGTTTGCGATAACATATATAGCGTATCCCTGTGCGTTCGTCATACCGTTCAAAGACCGGCTTAAAAACATTTCTTTCCCAGTCGGTGATACTGCCGTCATGTTGATTGAAATTTAAACTAAAATCATTCGGATAATAGTGAGGAAAACCACCAAGTCGTGAGCCTGCGCTGCCAGTCCAGCGTATCTCTTTATTGGGAAGCGTTTCAATTTCCTCCACTAATTCTGAGAAAGTATCAATCACCAAAAACTTACCATTGCGTCCGGTTAGTTCCACTACGATTTTATCACCCATCTCACCAAGTGATTTGATTCTTCGATCAATAAGATAATTGCTTTCAAGACGAACCCACTGTCTGGCGACAAGTCTCCAGTATAGTAACTCTTTGTCAGTAGCTACCCATAGCCTGCTTGAGCTTTCTTGCCAGAGCACAACCTTACTTTTTCTAAGTGGTATAGCTTCATGGACTCCAACACCGACAAACCAAGGATCAAGCGCTTTTCCTGTATAACGCGAAAACCGCCATAATCCTCCGTCAGTCGCAACCCAGACTACATCAGGGCTGATATCAACACAATTCACATCCCGACTGTCAGCCCAGGTTACTATATCGTCCTGCTGATAGCGCGGTTGTGAAAATGTTGATTCGATTTGAACTACGACTATTAATAGAATTAGAAGAATGTACTGCAGAAATGCCTCTTGATTTTTAATGACCAAATAATGATCAGCCAAACTATTGATATTCCAGCAAGCTACTTACCGACAAGGTTAGAAACTAATCTCTGTAACATAGGTGAAAGAATATCTTCACCTACTTCTAACACATCATTATGACTTATTACCTGACTATAGTTTACCCCTGCTGCCGGATTAGTTATTCCACCAAGCATTGCAGTTTTTACGCCAAGCTTGCAAGCTAACTTCAATGCGGGTTCACATGACATGGTTACGGCGGAGGCTCCGAGTTTTCTAAGCGCCCTGACTTCCGATATTGTCTCGTAATTGGGACCCGGAACTAATGCTATAACGCCTTTGTTTAGAAATATACCTGCTCTGAGGGCAGTTGCAGCAATGAAATTACTAAATTCCTCATCAAACCACCTTGATTTATTTATAAAACTGTTTCCAAATTCACTACTGTCTTTTTCAGGGGATCGCGAAAATGAAAATAGTGGAAAACGTAATGCGTCCGTAAAGAGTATTAGATCACCAACTTGTAAATTATAATCAATACTACCACATGCTGAGCAAAATAGAACTCCTTCAACATCGAGTTCTTTGGCAATCCTCACAATTAGTGTAGTTTTTTGTGATTCAACTTCCTCGTAGTAGTGACTTCTACCGCTAAAAATATAAGCGCCGCCATTTGAACCGGACAAAAAAGAAACGACCCCTGCATGTCCGGGGGTCGTTGGTATCTGAAAATCTGACAACTCAGAATATGGTATATGGTTCTTCGACGGAATCGTTTTCATAACAGAACTAAAACCACTGCCCAATTCAATAATCCAGCGAGGTTTAAAATCCGCTTTTTGTAAAAGACGGTCAGCGGTATGGTTCATGGTGGATAAAACCTAAGAATAAGCGCTTTTACTAATCGTTGCGGGCAATTTCAACTATGCGCCATTTGTCACCAATACGAACAATTACGTCAACATCAATTACTTCTTCAGCTCCATCAACATCAATAATAATCTGATTATTCTTAAATGCGGAGAATCCCTTATATTGATAAATCTGCTGTCCTAAAAGGAATTTTTTAAACTCGATGCCTTTACCTTTATATTTGGCAGCATAATAACGAAACGTGTGAACCAACTCGGATAAAAAATCATCAATGTATGATTCTGCATCGGTACGCGCGCTTGCAGAAGGATTCAGAGTATTGAACGCAACACGATCGATGATACAGGCAAAAGCAAGATCCTCATTATTCTCATCAATCGCAACAACTAAGGTTTTACACATTTCACGAATAGCTCTTTCTTCCGGTCCTGCCATGTCGCAGGCATTAAGAAAAACTATTAATAATACAAACGAAAGAATAATTACTTTTTTCATGATTATCACCAGTTACCTTTATCTTTTAATTACTTTGTTAAAAGAATGTTTCTACGTGATCTCTTAAGCATGAAATGGTTAATCAGAAATCACGGAAATACTTGTATCTGTAATCTTTAATGTCGGCAGCAACTCTCAATTCACGTATCCAATTTCTTGCAGCTTGTTCTTGTTGTTTTTTGATTTTATCCTGATAAATCAATGAATGATGTACTAAGTACTCTTCTTGATTCCAGGAAGATTTTCGCTCCATATAGGCTATGTAACAACCGTTTTTTGTTTGAATCACATCCGACAATTGTCCTTCTTCAAGACGAAAAGCTTTGGTCAGAAAATCCCTGTCACTCTTAAGTCCATCCGGCAATTTTCCGGTTACTTTCATGGAATCTTCAGTCACGTGAAGAACCATACTCTCAGCGGCAGCAACCTTTGACATATCTTCAACTGATTCTATCCTTGCTGCAAGATCGGCAGCTTTTTTCCAGACTTTGTTTTTTAAGGCAATCTTTTCTAAGCTTCTGAAAATTGATTCCTTAGCTTCTGCAAAAGGTTTGACCGATTCATCAACCGCTTCAACAATCTTAAATACAATATAGCCGTCAGGAATAGGATATACACCGCTTTTTGCGCCGACCGGATTTCCAAAGCAGAACTGCGCAGCCATTCTCATTCTGCCAAGTCCCTTTATATAGCCGGCTTCGGAGAAATAATCCGTAGTATCAATCTGATAATCATATTGCTCGACAACTTGATCAAAACCCTTCTCCAAAATATCCTGACTGAAGTTATAGGCGTCCGAGTAAGTCTGTTCTCGTGTTTCCGGTGAAGCTTTATATTTCAACAATATATGTCTTGCTTTTACTTCTTCTGTTCCGTCTTCAACTCTTTTATCTTCAACCTTTATAATATGCAGACCATATTTTGACTCCACAGGTCCTACCAAATCACCTGGTTTTGCAGCAAATGCAGCATCCGAAAATTCAGGAACCATAGCTTCACGATCAAACCAGTCTAAATCACCACCCTTGGAAGCGCTGGCTTTATCTTCGGAGTATCTTTCCGCCAATTTTTCAAAATCAGCTCCGTTTTGAATATCTTTAAATAAATCTTTAGCTTCCGCCATTACATCTGCATTATCTTCTTCGGTAGGAACCGTTCTAAATTTCACGTATGCAAATTTACGTTGAGCATATTTGGTAAACTTATCGGAAAAAAGATGATAGTATTTTCTCATCATTTCCTCTGTAATCTCAGAGGAATCAACATCAAAATCATTCTCTAACACAACAAGGAAACGCAGCTTTCCATTAGCTGCTCCTTTTAGATATTCATCTTTAATTTCCTCAATTGAAACGTCAGTAGAATTGGACACGTAAAAGTTAATTTCCTGATCGTAAAGGAATCCTTTCACCCGTTGTTCAATTTGAAGCAGATATTGTAAAGCTTGTGGATCACGCAGGAAATTTTTATATAATTCGATGTCAAATTTACCGTCGGTTTGGAAGTTCTCTATTTCGCGGATCTCGTTTGGTGGATACTCTTCAACAATATGAGCGATTTCCGCATCTGTTATTTTTATATCCAGACGTTCGGAATCTTTCATTTTTAGAATTCTTTCAACCTCATTATCCCATGCTTTTTCGCGCATTTCTTTTAATGCATCATCATCGAGTTCTTCACCATTAGCTTGACGAACGGCGTTTTCATGCTCAAAACGAATGATATTATCAAAGTTTTCAAGTGATATCTCTTTTCCATTGATTTCACCAATTATACCGGGTTTATCGGGGTTTTTGAAACCACCCATTCCCCAGCTGAAAACAATTGTTGCAAGGAATGCGATAACCAGAACCCAGAGAATAGCTTTCATCTGGCTTCGCAATTGTGTCATCATCAGTGACGCTCCTGATTAGTATGTTTAATTTACAATAAAGTAATATATTCAACTCTTGACTCTAAATCAAGTTTTTAACTTACCATCAATGCCATCCTCGACTGTTATTCTAACCAATTTCACGCTTCTTTTATCTATGCTAACCACTCGCAGTTTAACTTTGGGCAGATCATACGTGCTTCCGACGTCAGGAATTCCACCCGCAATATTCATAATTGCTCCACCTATACTGGCGGCTCTGGATTGAATAGCTTCAAATCCTAATTTTTGCGTCAGAATACTTAAGCGGGTTCTGCCACTAACCAGCCAGACATTTTGTGATAACCTGATACAATCGCGATCATTGCTGTCATACTCATCGTCAATTACGCCAACCAACTCCTCAGCAAGATCCTCAATAGTTACAATTCCTTCGAAGCCTCCAAATTCATCTATAACGCCGGTAATAATTGTGCTATTTTTCCTCATCCATGAGATCAAATTAATTACGGGCAGTGATTCAGGTACTAATTGCAAGGGACGAAGGATTTCTGATAATGATTCGGGATTTCTCAGAATCTCATGTGCGAATATTACACCCTTGACGTCATCTAAATCATCACCGTAAACGAGCAGTCTCGAAAATCCACTCTCTATTATTAGTTTTCGCGCTTGTGGTATTGGTGTACTTAGTGGCATTGCTGTCACAAGAGTTCTCGGCGTCATTATATCACGGGTTAAGCGGCCGGTAATACCAACAAACCGTTGTAACATCTTGGAGCCTGTTACCGGCAAGATTCCTTTCTCGCCAGCCTTATGAAGAGCCTTTGTAATTACGGAACGGTTGAGCACATTCTTCAACTGCTTCTCCGGCAATCCAAGCCATCGCTGAATTCTACCAAGTATTTTTTCAACCAGCCAGACAACCGGCAAAATAACATACCGGGTATAGTAAAGAACTGTTCCAACAGTTAGTATAACCTTGTCTGCTGTTCTATTAGCGATTGCTTTCGGAATGGTTTCACCAAAGATGAGCAATATAATAGGCGCTGTCAGAAAGATGAATTTCTCTGAGAATCCATATTTACTGAACCAGAGTGCATAAAGGGATGAGTAGAGTACATTGACGAGATTATTTCCGGTAAGAGTAGTAATAAGGAAACGCTCAGGTTTTTGGCTGAGGAAGTTAACTCTCTTGGTTCCTTTGACGCCTCTGTGGAGCCAGGTTTGAAAACGTACTTTGTTATAGCTTAAAAAAACCGTCTCGGAGCCGGCAAACCACGCAGAGAATATTACTGCTACCAGTATTCCTATTAGCTGTATATCCATCTAATGTATGATTTTCCCTTCAACTTGCAGACAATACATTACCACGACACTACGACACCACTAACGCTTCCGGCAGTCTATCCGGAGAAGTCAACTCAAACATACGTTTGATTGATCTTTCCGCTCCAGCGCGGACGTCTTCAGGCAAGGTAATTTCAGGCTGAAGGGTTTCCAGCGTTTGAATAATGTTATCCAAAGTAATCATCTTCATGAATCTGCATATTTTACAGGCGCGAAAGAACTGTTTATCAGGGACTTCAATAGTTAATAAATCCGACAAACCACATTCGGTAACTGCCAAAAATTCATTTGCATCGCTCTTTTGCGCAAACTTGATCATACCCGATGTTGAGAGCGCTGCATCAGCAAGTTTAACCACATCCTCGCGACATTCCGGATGAACCAGCACCTTCATATTCGGTCTAATCTCTTTGATATGCTTGACCGACTCTGCTGTGATCTCGTGATGAACATAGCAGTTGCCTTCCCAGGGAATTATAATTTTCTCTGGGATCCTCTTCTGAGCGTGAGCAGCCATATTTTCGTCAGGTATATAGAGAATCACATCATTAGGCATAGCTTGAATGACTCCAACAGCATTAGCGGATGTACAGCAGGCGTCGCACTGAGCTTTAACGGCGGCAGTTGTATTGACATAACAGACAACGCCAAGATCGGGATATTGCTCTCGTAGTTCTGCGATTCTGACTCTTACGTCCTCAGCATCCGCTGTATCTGCAAGCGAGCAGCCAGCCTGGAGGTTTGGCAATATAACCTTCTTTGAGGGACTGACAACCTTAGCGGTTTCAGCCATGAAATGAACGCCGCAGAAAACGATCACATCAGCGTCTTTAACCTCAGCAGCGCTCAGCGATAGTCCGAGTGAATCGCCAGTGAAATCTGCAATCTCAAATATCTCAGGTCGTTGATAGTTATGAGCAAGGACAACGGCATTCCGCTCGGTCTTTAGTTCAAGGATACGATCAAGCTTTGAAGCAATCTTTTCGCATATTCCGAGTGTATAGTAAGTAGGATCAGCGCGAGAAAGCCTGTCCATTAAATCTTTTGGATCAAACATAAAAAATTTCCGTTAGTGGTTCAATTTCATCAAACCGTTTTTACAATCTTACATAAGATACGATAGTTACCTTACAAAATACAACAGAATATCAGGATGTTTCGGTATTACGCCATTCATATTTACAAGGACACTCCTTGTAATGTATCTCTCGAAGTTCATGAGTATGGACGAATGGAAAAAGCAGCAGTGAAATTAAACGAATTCTTTGAAATAGTCGGAAATTGAACCTGTCATTCAGGATAAGCTTACCCTCGTGAAAATGGAGGACACGGAATCCATACTCACGATCAACACCGGTTCACCCCCTCGTGCGTGGGAAATAC
This sequence comes from bacterium, assembly GCA_021734165.1. Taxonomy (GTDB): domain Bacteria; phylum Electryoneota; class AABM5-125-24; order Hatepunaeales; family Hatepunaeaceae; genus JAIPJL01. Next base: position 15,104 of record JAIPJL010000037.1, read on the forward strand.
TTATTTAATTACTACTCTTTACTCTCTTCAACACCAGCACACTTTCAATAATCATCCATATTTCGAGTGCGAAGACTGCGAGTCCGATTGTAAAAAGCAGCCAGTTGGAGCTTAAGTAGAAATCCTTTAGGTTCAGTATCATAGCCCAGCCGGTCAGGAAGACCATGATAACCATCGGTATGGCGGTATAGCGAACGCGGATCTTCTGCTTTGCCAGGTAAATGGTGATAACCAGCAACGCCAAGCCTGCCAGCAGTTGATTGACCGATCCGAAGAGAGGCCAGAGCGTGAGCGCTCCGTTGCCGCTACCGTTGTAAAAAGCCAGAAGAAAAGCCGACAATATCGCAACAAACGTCGAATTGTAACGATTGGTAAGCGGTTTTATGCTCCATGCAGTAGCAAGTTCCGAGATCACATACCTCTGAATACGCACCGCTGTGTCCATCGTTGTAGCAGCAAATGAAACCAGGAAAACTCCCATGATGGTGACGGTGATCTTTACCGGAATACTGAGGCTCTCGATGATATTCGCCGATCCGGTAACGAAAGCCGCTATCTTCGCTGCCAATCCGCTCGCTGCCGCCCAGTCGCTGTAATGATGGTTAAAGGCTGCGGCTCCGGTTAATACCTGACCGTCAGGAAGCGTCAGCTTCATTCCGAGCCCTGCCGCTACAGCGATAATAACCAGCGTCGCAAGCGCTCCTTCTGTCAGCATTCCACCGTAGCCAATGAATTTGGCACTCTTTTCATTGTCGCACTGCTTGGACGTCGTGCCTGATGCGACTAGGCTGTGAAAACCGGAGATCGCTCCACAGGCTATCACCACAAAGATCAACGGAAACAAAGGCGGAGCGTCTGCCGGTGATAAATTTACCGCAGGCGCGACTAAAGTCGGATGCGCAAGCAGAACACCCAAACTTAGTAGTACCATTGCCACGATAAGTTGATGGGAGTTGATATAATCACGCGGCTGTAATAATATCTGCACCGGAAGCGTTGATGCTATGAATGCATAAATCAGAAGGATTATTATCCAGACAGCCAACGGGCTCAAACCAAAAAGTGTGGGCATTTGCAGCGGGACATAAGTTCCTATAATGACAGTTATGTACATCAGTATAACTGCCACAATTCCAAGAACAACGTGATTCTGCTTTTTATTGTAAACGAGGTAACCAAGAAGAAGCGCTATCGGGACTTCAAGCCAAACAGGGATCACCGCCTGAGGGTACATATTAAAGAGGATGGCTATTATCAATCCGAATACGGCAATGACGATTAAAAGCCCAAAGAAGACTATAATTAGAAACAGCGTCCTGACGCGTGAATTAATAATATCGGCAGCGACGTCACCTATTGAACGACCCTGATGTCTCATGGAGATGACTACTGAGCCGAAATCGTGAACCGCTCCCATAAATATTGCGCCGAATAATACCCAGAGTACGGCAGGAATCCAACCCCAGATTATGGCTATTGATGGTCCTACTATCGGACCGAGTCCTGCTATAGAAGTGAAGTGATGACCGAAAAGGACGTGTTTGTCCGTAGGAACGAAATCAATATTATCCTGCAGTTCACTACTCGGACAGCGAGCGTCAGGATTTATCCTGAATATTCTGCGACTTAAGAACTTGCCGTATGTATTGTAAGCTATTATATAACCTACGAAAACGACTACTGCAAGGATTAGTGAATTCATTTACTTAGCGTAAGCGTGAATATCCGAAATTATTACCGAACTATTTTCAGGCACATCGAACTGATAGTATAGATGTACTTTTGAAATCATATACATACTGAATTGCGCAACCATGTTTCCATCTGTATCTTCTGAAAAGCTGAGCTGCTGATGTGGATCTAAACTGTCAGAAATCCAAAACCTGTAAGAAGATCCCCCTGAAATCTCTTCCTTCCATGTGACTGATATATTTCTGTCGTTACCAAAATAAATACCTTCATAAAGCACACAACTTCCAATCCTATTTGCAGATCCATCATTTTGTGCTGTAATGTCGCCCTGATCAACCGTTACCGGTCCTGATGTAATCCATATTGTCTCAGCATCACTTTTGAAATAGAGAGTACCGTAATCAATCGGGGCGCCGGTGTCGTTACTGTCGTTGTCATTAGGCGGTTTTCCAGTATCTACAGGATTATCGGTTTCATTCAAACAACCGAGAACTGCAAAAATAATAACAATGACTATTGTAAATATACTGATCTTGCTGGTTAACTTCACGATCCCTCTACTCCTTTTTCAATCTGTATATTTGTATATACTTTGAATCAACATTGTTAGACATTTTTCATCAACCTTAGTGCCTTCAGGACCGCAACCAAGCGCATTTTGGGGTTTTATTGAGCCGTGAAAATCAGAGCCGCCTGTGTAGATAAGATTATTCTCTAAAGCCAAAGCTCTTAAACGATCCCTTTCCTTAAGCGAATGAATACAATAATCGCTTTCAAGTCCATCTAAACCAAATTCTATCCAAACCGGTAATCTGCTGAGTAAAGCTTCCAATTTTTCTTCATGCAAACCTGGATGAGCCCAAACAGCGAGACCTCCGGCATGATGGATGACCTCAATTGCTTCTTTAACCGAAGGACGATACCTGTCAACGTAAGCCGGTCCTCCTTTGGTTAACAGTTTATCAAAGGCTTCCTGAAATGTATTTACCAAACCGGCATTAACCAAGGCGTTTGCAATGTGAACTCTGCCGGAAGTGCCGTCTTCAGAGTCGCGCAGTACATTTTCTGCGTCAAGTGGATAGCCAAGTTCGTTAAGCTTAGAGAGTATTTTCAGGTTGCGATCATCTCTCGAATTTTGCACGCGATAAAGCATCACGTTCAGTTCTTCATCATTTTGATCAACGAAGTATCCAAGCATGTGTAATGAATCATAATCATCATTAACACTGATCTCCACTGCTGGGATAACTTTTATGCCATTTGCTTCTCCTGCTGCTAAGGCTTCTTCAATTCCCTGCATGGTATCATGGTCAGAAATCGCAATAGCCGTTAGACCCTTTCTGGCTGCGGTTTCAACAAGCTCAGTCGGTGATAGTTCACCATCAGACGCTGTTGAATGAGTGTGAAAATCGACAAAATTCATTATTAGATTCCTCTGCTTCCTTTTAAGAAAATATTTATAAATCGTCTTAATACATCTTCTAATTTATTAAGTGGTATCATGTTAGGGCCATCAGAAAGAGCTTCTGCAGGATTTTCGTGAGCTTCGATAAACAGACCATCAACTCCAACAGCAGCCGCAGCCCAAGCCAAATAAGCAGCATACTCACTTTCACCACCGGTTCTGTCACCAAGACCACCAGGCATTTGAACCGAGTGAGTAGCATCAAAGATAATCGGGCAGCCAAACTTCCTCATTCGCACAAGTCCGGTAAAATCGACAATAAGCCGATTATACCCAAAACTTGTACCGCGCTCCGTTATTGTGATTCGTTTGCCACCAGCAACTTTCACTTTTTCAATAACATTTCCCATATCATCGGGAGCGAGGAATTGCCCTTTTTTAATATTAACACAAATTCCGGTTTTTGCAGCAGCGAAGAGAAGATCGGTTTGACGACATAGAAAAGCCGGAATTTGAATAATATCAACTACCTCACCAGCCGCTTTGATCTCAGACACCGAATGACAATCGGTTAAAACAGGTATTTCGTAAGTATTCTTAATCTTTTCAAGTATCTGCAAACCTTTTTCGGTACCAGGACCTCGAAATGAGTTATGAGAGGAGCGGTTGGCTTTATCATAAGATGCTTTAAAAATATAAGGCATACCAACGCGTTTTGCAATTCCACTAATCATTTCAGCATGACTTAAAGCCATTTCTTCGCTTTCGATAACACATGGACCCGCAATCAGTACGGGTAAAAAATCGCCACCGATAGAAACATCAGAGGCGATTTTAAAAGAACTGACTTTATTTTCTGGCATTATATCTAATTGTAAAATTTATTCAACCGTAACGCTCTTTGCCAGATTGCGGGGTTGATCAACATTACAGCCTCGCAATACAGCAATATGATAAGCGAGCAATTGAAGTGGAATTACCGATAATATCGGTGTAAGGAATGTATCAGTGCTTGGAATTTCAATTGTTCTATCTGCATAACGACTGATGATTTTATCACCTTCGTTTACAACAGCTATAATAAATCCCTTACGTGCTTTGACTTCTTCGATATTGCTGATAACCTTTTCGTAAGTGCTGCCATTTACCGCTACAAATACAACCGGCATATTCGCATCAATCAGGGCAATCGGACCATGCTTCATCTCAGCGGCTGGATAACCCTCAGCATGAATATAAGAAATCTCCTTCAGCTTTAGAGCGCCTTCCAAGGCGACAGGAAAGTTTATACCGCGGCTGAGATACAGAAAGTTTGGTTTATCTTTAAGGAATTCAGCAAGCTCTTTTATTTCGTTATCTTTTTCAATTACTTTAGCAACTTTATCAGGAAGTTTCATCATTTCCTGGACAAGTTCACATCCACGATCAAGACTTATAATACCTCGTCTGCGCCCCAGCATAAGCGCAATCTGGGTCAGAACCAATACTTGTGAAGTAAAAGCCTTTGTGGATGCAACCCCGATCTCGGGTCCGGCATGAATATATACTCCACCTTCAGTTTCACGCGCTATCGTCGAACCAACAGCATTACAGATGCCGAGCGCAGTAGCGCCTCGTTTTTTGGCTTCCCTAATTGCTGCAAGCGTATCAATTGTCTCACCGGATTGGCTAATTGCAATGGCTATTGTGTCGTCTTCGATAATCGGGTTACGATAACGAAATTCGGAGGCATATTCTACTTCAACCGGAATTTTCGCAAGTTCTTCAATGAGATATTCACCAATTAAACCGGAATGCCAAGATGTGCCACAACCTAAGATAATAAAACGTTTAACTCTTTCAAGTTTATCCTGGAAATTTATCAAACCTCCCAGTTTGGCAGTACCTTCATCAAGGAGTAATCGTCCACGCATTCCATCGCGAAGTGAATTTGGCTGCTCATATATTTCTTTTAACATAAAATGAGGAAATTTATTCTTTGCTATTTCCTCTATATTAAAAGATATTTGTTCAACCTTTTTATTTAAAACCTTTTTATCAAGACGAGTATTAGTTACTTTATCGCTGGTTAGAACAGCCATTTCACCATCATCAAGGAAGATTACATCACGAGTGTAATCAACCATTGCCGCAGCATCTGAGGCGATCATGTTCTCACCTTCACCAAGTCCGATAATCATAGGGCTGCCCATTCTTGCGGCTATCATTCTGTCAGGTTCATCACTGTTCATAGCCACCATTCCATAAGTGCCTTTTACCTGTGTTAACGCCATCCTGACAGCCTGCTCAATATCTCCCTCGTAAAGCTCTTCTATCAGGTGTGCAAGCACTTCACTGTCAGTCTCAGATTTAAATAAATGCCCTTTTGAAATAAGTTCCTGTTTAATCGAATAGTAGTTTTCAATGATGCCGTTATGAATTATTACAATTTTCCCGGAGCCGTCTATATGTGGGTGAGCATTGATCTGATTTGGTTCGCCATGAGTAGCCCAGCGTGTATGACCAAGTCCGATATTGGCAGGAATATTCATAGTATTCAACATTTCGCTGAGCACAGCCACCTTGCCCCGTTCCTTAACAACATTAAGGATTCTATTTGAGATCAGGGCAACACCTGCAGAATCATAACCTCGATACTCCATTCTGCGAAGTCCGTTCAACAGTACCGGAACAGCTTCCCTTTTACCAATATATCCAATTATACCACACATATATCTTCCTGATTAGAGCTTCACAATATGTGCAGAGGGGTTTTTGATCTTCTTTGTCGCATTCCTCGTATCCAAGAGTGATCGGGCGTGTTGGCAGACTACCTCATAATCAACAGTTGAATGATCAGTTAGAATAATGACTAAGTCTGCCTCGGTTAATACATCTTTTGTCAGTTCAACACTGTGTATGACTTTTTTACCATAGTTAAACTCAGGAACAAACGAATCATGATAACTGACGTCAGCGCCTGCTTCGTGCAGTAGTTCAAATACATCAAGCGCGGGTGATTCACGAAGGTCATCAATATCTCTTTTATAAGCCATGCCGAGAAGCAGAACTTTTGATTTATGGATTACTTTATCAGCTTTGTTAAGTGTATTCACAGCCAGTCGATATACATATTTCGGCATAGATGAGTTTATATCGGTTGCCAGCTCGATGAAACGAGTCCGGTAGTTCATTGAGCGCATTTTCCAGGAAAGATATGATGGATCAACCGGAATGCAGTGCCCACCGATTCCGGGACCTGGGTAAAAAGGCATAAATCCGAAAGGTTTGGTGTCTGCTGCATCAATGATTTCCCAAATATCAAGACCAAGTATCTGGCACATGATCGCCATCTCATTGGCAAGCCCGATGTTTATTGCTCGGAAAGTATTTTCAAATATCTTTACCATCTCGGCAGTAGCCGGTGATGAAACGGTAACAACTTTTACTACCATTTCCTTGTATATTGCTTCAGCGGCTTTCGTACAATACTGCGTTACACCTCCAACAACTTTAGGAGTGTTTTCAACGCGGAAATTTGCATTGTTAGGATCAATACGCTCCGGAGAAAAAGCAAGAAAGAAATCCTTACCAACTTCCATACCTCTCGTCTGTAGTTTTGGCAAAATCAAATCCGTTACCGTACCAGGATAGGTTGTGCTCTCGAGGCAAACAAGCTGAGATGTGTGCAGATACTTAGCTATCATATCTGTTGCACCTTTTATTGAAGTCATATCCGGATCCCCAGCTTCATCAAGGGGTGTTGGAACGCAGATAATTACTATGTCAATATTACGCAGCACTTCCGGATTAATGGTCGCCTTGAAAGTACCGTTTTCAACCAGAGGCGCAATTTGCTCGGTTGGAACATCGGGGATGTAGCTTATGCCTTGATTTAACTTGCTGACCTTCCTCGGATCTAATTCGATGCCAACCACACTGAAACCTACATCAGCAAATCCCGCTGCTAATGGAAGCCCTACATATCCCAAACCAACCACGCCAACAACTGCCTGCTTGGTTTCTATTTTCTTTATCAGATTACTAAAATGTGAATTGTTTTTCAATGATTACTCTGTTTAACTTTTTTTGTTTACGAGATTACTAACATATTATATGAGTCCTTTGAAATATTCAGAAAACGAAGCCCGTCATTCCCGCGAAGGTGGGAACCCAGACAAGTTAAGTACTTAATAATACTGTTATTATGCATTCAGGATGCAACTCGACTTTTTAACAAGCTTTCCCAGAAAGACACCCTAACGCAATAATTCAAAAAACTCTACTATAAGTATTTATTACTTTAATACTCCTGAAAACGAACTTTAATTCCCAGCTTTTTGCAAATTCTATTTGCACGAGCCTGAGTACCCTTCGGGAGCAGAATCTGAAATTCTTTGACAGCTCCCGCAATCGCTTTCCAGCGCTCAACCGATTCATCGCTGCCAACAGATGAAACTGTCTCGGCTTCAATTGCAATCAGCGCTTCACTATCCTTATCCAGCAGTACAATATCAGGAATCATATCTGCTATTTCTAATCCTTCACCTCCGGGAAGTGACGTTCTTATCCTGAATTTGTCAGGATTATTTTTTTCAATCAGCTCGGAGTACTTTTTTATAACTGTTTCATGATCATCTGAGTGACTTAGCTTTGCCATTTTGATACTCCAACTATTTAAGTCTTAAGTTCGACTTTGTTTATCCTGCCTGTAGGAGTGCGCGGCAAATCCTGATAGAAGCGAATCACTGCGGGTACTTTATAGAGCGCCATCCTTTCACGGCAGTATTCGGCTAACTGCTCTGTTGTGGTATTTGTTCCCTCTTTTAAGACAACACAAGCCTTAACTTCTTCACCCATAACGTCATCCGGCACCCCAATTACGGCAACCTCTGAAACATCCGGGTGGCAGTATAAAACCGCTTCAACCTCGTTCGGGTATATTGAAAAGCCACCTTTGATAATCCTATCTCCAAGACGTTCAACGAGATAAAAGAATCCATTAATATCCATTTTGCCAAGGTCACCGGTATGGAACCAGCCATCGCGAAGCGCTTCAGACGTTAAGCTTGGTTTATTAATATAACCTCGCATGACATTCGAACCTTTAATAGTAATTTCACCAACCTCACCAATTGAAGCTTCATTACCCTGTTCGTCAATCACTTTCATCTCGACGCCGGGTATCGGATGCCCTAATGATCCAACACGTCTGCCGGTTCTCCACTGGTTAAAAGATGTTACCGGTGAAGTTTCGCTTGTTGTATAACACTCCAGTATGTAAGTGCTGAAGATTTTCTCAAATTCTTTCAATACTTCATCAGAGATTGCTCCGCCTCCGCAGATACAAAGTCTGAGTGTATGTTCCGGAGGTTCAGCATCTTCACTGACCTGATCAAGTAAAAGTTTATATAAGGAAGGAACTCCAACAAAAAGAGAGCAACGTCCTGATTTTACAGTCTCCAGAACTTTTTCGGGATCAAATTTCGTATGGAGTTCCATAACAGCGCCGTTGCAAAAAGTTAGGTTCATCAATAATGTCTGTCCCATCGGATGGAAAAATGGCAGTACTGAGAGGAGGCTGTCCCTATCTGTAACGCGCATGATCTCACTACAGGCTTTCATATTAGATGAAATATTTCCATGAGTGAGTTCAGCGCCCTTAAATGTTCCACTTAAACCGGCAGTATATTGAACAACAGCCGGATCATCGTCATCAGTATCGGTTATATCTGCCATAGGATGACTCTCCGCAATCAACTTAGAAAGGTTAATAGTTGATTCAGGGAGTAAATCTCCAAGCAAAATTATTGATTTCAAGGAACTGAGCACACTTATACTTCTAGATATTTCATCCCAAACACCACGCCAGGCAATGAGAACCTTGGCTTCGGAATCTTCCAACAGTGAAGATACTTCTCCACCTTTATACATCATATTAATAGGTACTGCAACCGCTCCGAGACGTAGTATAGCATAATATGCAATAGGGAATTGTGGCAGATTTGGCAGCATTACAGCTACTCTGTCACCACGACGAACTCCCAGTTTATATAATCCTCGCGCTAACCGTCTTACCGCTTCAAGAAGGGTTGAATAAGTAATTTCCGTTCCCGAAAAACGAATAGCGACAACTTTACTATGTTCGGCAGCAACCTGTTCAAACAGGTGATTTATATTCATTACTTCTGCTTTAGTTAATTAATTTTCTACTTCCAAACCGGATTATAACCACAGCTCTCTATCGAGGCTTCTATACTGAATCGCCTCAGCGAGGTGTTCCGGTTTAATATCCGACGAACCTTCCAGATCTGCAATCGTTCTGGATACTTTGATAATCCTGTCATACGCCCTTGCCGACAATCCCATAGAATCGATGGCTGTTTTAAGCAGGTTATTACCATCTTTGTTGATATGGCAGAATTTTCTGACTTCACGAGATCCCATATCTGCATTTACGTAAAGCGATTCAATATGTTTGAAGCGCTCAGATTGAATCTGCCTCGCAGCCATAACCCGATCTCTGATCACAGCAGAGCTGTCACCACCGGTTTCGGCAGTCAGGTCTTTGTATTCAACAGCCGGTACTTCAATATGAATGTCAATTCTATCAAGCAAAGGACCGGAAACATGCCCAAGGTATTTCTGCACCATTGTAGCGCTGCACCGACATTCGCGAGACGGGTGTCCATAGTATCCACAAGGACATGGATTCATCGCAGTCACAAGGTTGAAATTCGCTGGATAGGTGATGGACATTTTAGTCCGGGTAATGGTTACTTCACCATCTTCCACGGGTTGTCTCAACACTTCCAGCACGTTCTTTTTAAACTCCGGTAGCTCATCGAGAAACAGAACACCTTTGTGAGCCAGCGAAACCTCACCCGGTCGTGGAAATTGTCCTCCGCCTATCAAACCAGCATCCGAAATCGTGTGATGTGGATTACGGAATGGACGTACCGAGAGCAAAGGCATCTGTGAAGGCAGCAGTCCCGCAACCGAGTATATTTTGGTGGTTTCAATTGCTTCTTCAAAGCTAAGCGGCGGCATAATTGTCGGCAGCCTCTTAGCAAGCATTGTCTTGCCTGAACCGGGAGGTCCGATCATCAGGACGTTATGCCCTCCCGCTGAGGAGACCTCCAACGCCCGCTTTGCCTGTTCCTGACCGCGCACGTCATAGAAATCTACCGGATATTTCATTCCTTCATCAAAGAGCGATTCTACATCAACTTTAATAGGATCAATAGTGGATTCTCCATTTAAGAAAGAAACCACCTCTCGCAGATTTCGCGCCGGATAGACATTTAGTCCCTCAACCATCGCTGCTTCACCAGCATTAGCAGCCGCAATAACCAAGCCATCAACGGAGTGTTTTCCCAGCTCAACCGCAATTGGTAAAGCTCCTCTGACCGGTCTTAGTTTACCATCTAACGACAGTTCGCCGAGCGCAAAAACGCTGTCAAGCCTGTCCTTTGATAACTGACCAGTTGCAGCAAGGAAACCAAGCGCAATCGGCAGATCAAAAGCCGAGCCTTCTTTCCTGATGCTTGCAGGCGCTAGGTTAACGGTTACTTTCTTGGGTGGAAACAAAAATCCAGAGTTTTTAACAGCAGCGCTGACGCGTTCGCGGGATTCCCTGACTGCACTGTCAGGTAAGCCTACAGTTGTATATGTCGGTACATTAGTATTTTCAAGGTGAATTTCGACTTTTACAGAATATGCGTCGATGCCTTGAACCGCTGCTGACAAAGCTCTTGCGTACAAACTGTTTCCTGAAATAAACCGTTTTATATCAACAAAATAAAAATCGCTAAATTATCATTGAAATATACTGCTTTAACTCTTAACAGTCAACCTAAAACTAAAGGTTTGAATTAAAATGATGTGCAACTCCTGAAAGTTTGAAACAACACAAAATTGATCTTATTATTAAAAATTAAGAATCAGCGTACTATTTCAATACATTTTGGAAATCTCTTCCAGTTGGAGTCTGAAAGATACTCAAGTCAAAACAATGAACCGTCGCAAGAATATGATCAAAAATATCTGACTGTATCTCTTCATAAACCGCCCATTTAATATCATTAGTAAAAACATAAATCTGAATCGGCAGGCCGTTAGGTCCAGGCTCCAGTTGACGCACCAGAAATGTCATTTCATTATGAATTTTTGGATGCGTCCTTAAATATTCTCTTATGTAAACTCTAAAAACGCCAATATTTGTTAGTCTGCGTCCGTTTATCAATTCATCTGTATTAACATTTGCTTTTTGATTATAATTGCCTATCTCTTTTTCTTTTTCATTGATATAATCTGTGATTAGTTGAAATCTTTTAAATCTGTCCAGCATTTCCTGATTACATAGTTTGATCGTTGAAATATCTATATTGATTGCTCGTTTAATTCGTCTGCCACCGCTTTCCGCCATACCGCGCCAGTTTTTAAATGATTCCTCCAATAACTTATGCGTAGGTATTGTAGTTATCGTCTTGTCCCAGTTCTGGATTTTAACAGTGTACAACGCAATGTCAATAACATCGCCATCGGCATTATATTTTGGCACCTCGATCCAATCCCCGACCCTGACCAGGTCAAAAGACGATATTTGCAGACTCGCCAGGAAAGAAAGTATAGTATCTCTGAATACAAAGAGCAATACTGCTGTCATAGCGCCTATACCGGACAACAGCAGCAATGGAGATTTGCCTATTAATACAGCAATACCGAAAATAATTCCAAGTACATAAAGAATTATGTTGGCAATCTGGACATAACTCCTAATCCCAACATAACCTTTAAACTCGATCCTTATGGCATATTCACTGATTGTCTTTAGCAGCCCCGTTACTATCAGTACCGCTATCCAGACGATAAATGCCGTACTTAAACGTTTAATTAAATCTTCAAAACCTGTGAAAACATAAGCAAAATTATATATTATAAAAACAGGAATTAGCAGCGCTAATCGATGAAAGACTTTATTTTTTAAGAGAATATCATCAAACTCGACTTTGCTCTTCTTGACTAACTTATTAACTATCTTCAAGATTATTTTCTTAATTATAAAATAATGCAATATACTTAGCAGCAGCACACTGATCATTTTGAGAATCGCAGCATGTTGTGGGTGTTGAGTTAGATAATTATTTATAGTATCGATCATAAAATCTTATCAGGAGTTATATCCAGGTACTGTTGATAAGTCAGCAAAGAATGCCATTCTTTCTTTTTCGTCCTCAATCTTCTTACCGAAGGACTTAGCTAATCTTAAATACTCGTCTAAAGCATCATCATTTTTATCAATTTCGGCGATGGTTCTTGCCGCAGATTCATAACCATAGGCAACCATGAGCGGTCCAAGTTCAGCTTCCTGACAGACTTCGAGAATCTTCTGGCTGTGATAGAAAGCAGGTATCGGACGTCCTACTTTCAGGTTTGCTCTTACTAAATGCCATTCAGCGCGCGCAATGTTAAGTGCTTCGCCAAACTCACCCCAGTGAAAGCGCGCTGCGTAGGAAGCATGGATCAAGCGATCCATTTCTTCAGGCGTCAACTCGGTCTTGTCGAGCAGCGACCAGACCAGATCCGTGATATTCCTTGCGATTGTTCGGTATTCATCAGCCGCGAACATACCATCTTTACTCATTTAATTACCTCTTGATTCAAATTTATAGTAATGCAGCACCTGCATATCTTCAGGTATGTCATCACCATGATTGCTGTGTCCTAAATCTTTATCAAAGTGTGCTCCATGATCAGGCGCAAAGATCAACAGACGGTTATAATTAATCCAGTGTTCATTCCATGCTGCCATGATTTCTTTAAATGCCTGAACATGGTTTTTTATTGCATCCTGCGCTTCACTGCAATAATGATTTAATTGGTGCAGAGTATCGTCGTATTGTTGCTGATAGGCAACGATAAAATCGAGTTCATTCTGCTTAAGCAGTTCAATACATTTTTCAGTAACATGTTGGTCGCTCTCGCCCGCGAAATAGTTTATTTCACGTTCTCTGAAAATAAGTTCTAAACTTGAATTCTCAATTGCTAAAATTGCAACTTTTTTATTTGCACGAACCAGTGCATCAAACAAAGTGTCACAACCCAAAACAGGCTTTACATATTCCCTGATCCCGTGTACTTCAGGCATAGCTCCCGTGAACATTGATGTAAAACAGACAGGGGTTTTCGGAGGATAAACTGAACTAAGCGGTACGGTTAGATCGGTAATAGCAGCGACTTCCTTAATAAGCTCAGGAAATTCTCTGTTTACATGAAAGCCGATAGCATCGGGACAAAATACCAGGCATTTTTCGATCTTATCGATTCCTTTACGAATTCTCACCGCTTCAATAACTTCTTTGGTAGAGTCTGCATCACAGATCTCAGGTTG